>DUIL01000044.1:647-14742 GCA_013330385.1 Candidatus Thalassarchaeaceae archaeon | reverse complement strand
AGTCAAATTGCTTGTTTAGCAGGGACTTACAATCCAGACACAGG
The DNA here is from genome assembly GCA_013330385.1 of Candidatus Thalassarchaeaceae archaeon. Lineage (GTDB taxonomy): Archaea > Thermoplasmatota > Poseidoniia > Poseidoniales > Thalassarchaeaceae > MGIIb-O1 > MGIIb-O1 sp12570u. The sequence goes on along the minus strand of DUIL01000044.1, from coordinate 14,698 downwards.
TTCAACCAGTTCATCTGCCTGTATTGATGCAAGTCCTGGATCTCACGTTCCGTTACCAGCACAAGCGAGTCAAACTGTTTGTGATGCCGGTACTTACCAATCTGAATCAGGCTCTGCCGAATGTACCCCCACTATCGCCGGGTATTATTCAGCCGAAGGTTCCACAGCACCTTCTGGATGTACTGAAGGCACATTCCAACCCGAACCTCAACAAGGTAGTTGCTTAGATGCCGAACCTGGAAATTACGTGAGCCATAATATAGCGACGCAACAGACTCCTTGTGAAATTGGCTCATACCAATCACTAGCTGGTCAAACTTCTTGCGAAACAGCTGACAGAGGAAATTATGTTGACTCTGAAGGAGCAGACCAACAAACACCTTGCGCGGCAGGAAGTTATCAACCATTAATCGGATCTTCTGAATGTAAATTGGCTTCATTTGATTATTTTGTTGTAAATACAGGAAGTACCACTCAAGAAAAATGCCCTAGTGGTGAATCTCAGCCATTAATTGGTCAGACCTCATGCATTAAGGATGCTGATGAAGGAGGTCTTCCTATTGCAGTAATTGGTGGCGCAGTTGTGTTATTGGTAGTAGTTGGTGCATTAATGATGCAGCGTTCTAAACCCAAGCCAAAGAAGAGACAACGTTCTTCTAAACCAATGAAAAAGCGTAGACCTAGGCCGGTAAAAGAGGAAGAGTGAATACTGCTTTATTTGATATGTGAAAACCCCATGCTCGGCTCATGAGACACTACATGGGCGACCGGGTTGACCTCCGTAGTGATACGGTTACTCAACCAATTCCTGCAATGCGGGATGCCATGCAAAATGCAGTGGTTGGTGATGATGTTCTAGGCGATGATCAAACAGTAATTGAGTTGCAGAACAGGCTAGCAGCGATGCTAGGAAAGGAAGCAGCTCTCTTTGTACCAAGTGGTACAATGTCGAATGCAATTGCCATACGGGCTCACACGAATCCGGGCGATGAGATAGTTACTGAGAGTACTAGTCACATCTACGTCTACGAAGGAGGAGGATATGCAGCTCTTTCTGGATGTTCAGTAGCCTTAGTTCCGGGGAAACTTGGAATCATGACACCCGAAGATGTTGCTAAGGCTATCCGCAAAGGTGATGGTAGCCTTGGCCACTTTCCTAATGGTTCTCTAGTCTGTGTTGAGAATACCTCGAATAGAGGTGGTGGAACCTGTTATCCGCAAGAAACCTTGGATGCAATTGCTAAGATTGCTCATGACAATGATTGCGCTGCACACATGGACGGAGCTCGTTTATTCAACGCCGCGATTGCTACTGGAACTGCCCCTGCTCGCATAGTTAGGGACTATGATTCAGTTTCCATTTGCTTATCGAAGGGCCTTGGTGCTCCAGTGGGTAGTGTATTGGTAGGTTCATCGGAGTTCATAGCCTTGGCTCATCGCTGGCGCAAGATGTTCGGTGGAGGTATGCGTCAGGCGGGTGTAATTGCTGCTTGTGGCCTATATGCAATAGACAATCATATTGAGCGTCTTTCAGAAGATCATGAGCGAGCTCATAGGCTTGCAATAGCCGTAAATTCTGATTCTCATTTTGAAGTTGATTTAGATTCAGTTCAATCAAATATGGTATTTGTAAGAACTCCAGAAGGGACTGCAGATAAGGTGGTCGAACATCTTGCATCTCAAGGTGTTGATATTCTAACAATCAATGATTCTGTAGTGCGTGCTGTAACTCATTTACACATAACCGATGAAGATATTGAGCGCACTATTTCGGCTTTTTCTTCGATGCAATAGATGCGAATGCTTCAACTAGACCTCAGACTCGCGAAACCAATGCGAACTCTCCTTGCCCTCGTTTTGACGGCAATGCTTCTTGCACCCAGTGCTGCACTTGCTGAGAGTGAATCAGTATGGAGTGTTGCTCGTAACCAAGAGAGAGCAGGTACTTTCGGTGGTCTTACGTTGCATCTTGACGGTAATGATTCAACAGTTTCAATGGAATATGAAAATCTTCCTAAAATTATAGAAACTTACACAGCAACCTGGTGTACGAATTGTGTAGCTAGTGAAGGTGCTATGAGTGAGGCGGTAGAGGACTTTGATGTTGTACAAATTCTTTATCATAGACACTGGTATGAGATTGAGGATCCATTTGGCAGTAATAGTACTGAAGAAAGATGGGTTTCATTATATGGAGAATCATCTGAGAATGAAGTAGGTCTTGAAAGAGCGGCACCAACTTCTGTAATCGATGGTGCTAGAATGCACACAGGCTCAACTCCGACGGGAGAGAGTCTGATTAGCGATTATGACCTATCTCTTTCTGTTGGTAATTTGGCATGGTTCATGGGTGGAGAGATTCAGTTTAGTGTCAATGTGATTGCTGACGTCAGCACCTTTTCTTGGTCTTTTGATAATCTCGCCTTCGCTTGTGCCGACGAATGTCCGACCCAAAAAACCACAGCGTGGCTAATGTTTGTTGAAGATAGTGCGAATTTTGAGGACGGCTCAAATGGTTTGGATGACTACCGACATGTTCTACACGAGTCAATTATGCTTGAAGGAAGCAATTCCAGCCTGACCACAGATGTTCCTGTGGCTTGGGACGGTGATGATATGACTGCAATTCTATTGATAGATTGGGAAATCGAAAGCAGTGAGAGCGGATTTGAACTCCCAGGAGTTGGTATTGCAACTTTCCTCTCATTGCTTGTAGCGGTTCCTTTGGCTCGTGCAATTCGAGAGGATTGAGAACGATTCTCTCCAAATACCTCCGTCGGGTTCAAGTACCCTCGGGGAGCATCGTTGATGCTCGGTGAGGCCATGATTCTCGATACGAAGTTCAATATCACTAGTGAGGAGGCGAGCCCCGGTGCTCTTCCTCAATGGCTCATTGAGCATATGCTGGCCCAGTGCCGAGACCCTCGTTCGTTTTCTGAAGGCGGTCCTGCCCGTATCCTCATCCTATATCCAACCGAAGAAGCAAGACGTGAATCACTAGAGAATTTGGCTGACGAAAGTGTGGTAATTGATCGTACACTACACCATACTTTGTCGTCTTTAGAGACTGCTCTATTGGCTGATTTTAGGATACCCCGCGCATTATCATCATCAGGTGGTTGGGAGATTATTTTGAATGAAGCCTGTGCAAATGCAGCACAAAGATTGGAATTTCCTATTCTGAATCCCTTAGAGGATCTCGAATGGAATGAGCACAAAACTAGGGCTCTTGCAGAATTACATTCCTTACTTGCTAGAGAGAGTTGTTTGAATGATTGGGACGGCCCTGGAATCAGCACATTCTCTCGATTAATATCTAAGCTTGAAAGTCAACTCGGTCAAACTCATCCTGATTCTGTGACTTCAACTGTTATCGAAGGACTCTCAGATTTGAATAATACTCCATTTAGTCTTCGTGAGGTGCACGGAATAATACTCCTAAATCACGCTCCAATGATTCCTTCCATATACTGCGAACTTCTGTTGTCTATTTCCAAACACCGACCCATTCATCAATTGGTAAATCCCGGAAATTTCAGACTAGGGACTCACGGTATGCTGCTAATTGATGAATACTCCATATCTGATAACAAAAATCTACCTGAATGGTTACCAAATCATTCTATTTATTCTGCTACAGAAGCCAAACCAAAAGCAACTCAAACCAGAGTCCTAGTACAACGTGAAGAGCACTCTATTTCTACTAGTATTGATATTATCCAACCTCAGTTAATTGAAAATCCTGACAAATCAATTCTCTTGATTGATCCTAATCTTTCAGATAATCGGGAACGATGGAAAAAAGAATTGAGCAATCTAGGAATCCATATCCTATCAGAAGAAGGAATGGCTTCTAGCAAATCTCTTGGTCACTGGGTTTCATCAGCTGCAGGTATTTGTCACGGTCCAAACAGTTTCTCCTTAGAGGGGCTGAGAGCCCTTGCTATACAGGGATCAATTAATCTCTTTGAATCTCCATCTGAGCATCCTACTGATGCTAATATTCGACCCATGGCAGATCCTGATACACTGACTGAATTAGCTCGCAATGAACATGTTCTTGGTGGTCCTGGTGCTCTTTTACGGTGGTTAGAAACACTTTCTCGCCCACCTAAAGATGAGCGTAGTGCTTTACAAAAAGAATCAACACAGTGGTTTGTACTATGTCTTGCTAAAGCCAATCAATCTCTACTTGCAACATACGATAGGGCTGCTTTAGATAATGAGGATTTTTGGATAGGTTGTCATACTCGAAACATACTCCCTAAGCCAGATAGTCCTAATTCAGGAGATGAATGGCTTTCTGCCACCCTTTCTCGAATTGATATTGAGTCAGGGATAATTAATTCAGATGGCTCCGAAGCTCTTCCAGCAAGCATCATACAGGGTCTCGTAGATGCAAGACGCCGCCTTCGTAGGATGCAAGCAAGTACTGGTCAGAGTGCGCCTTCTGGTGGTATTGAATGGGTTGAAGAATTACAACATATTTTATCCACTACAGCTATCCCCTCTGTAGGTCAAATGACACACTCAAATGTTAGATTATTATCCCCTGCAGATGCTTTAGGTTGTACTGCTGATATCATCATTCTCGCGAATATTTCCAGTAGTTCTTGGAATCTGAGAGTGCCGAAGTTTTCCTTCCTAGGTGATGAAGATAGGCACAATCTCAACATTCTACGTCCCGACACTCCAATACGTCAAGCGAGACATCATCTTTCGCATTTGCTAGCTGCGGCACGGGATCAAATTATCATTCTTGACCCCAGTTTAGATGATGCCTCACCGGCGGCAGCTCCAATTCGAGAGTGGGCTAGTATAGTTGACCCTGAAAATCAGACCACACCTTTCCAATCTTCTCCTCAATCCTCTTGTAATCCTCGGCTCACTCGAAGTTTGGATGGGCGCCAGTTGTCAGATATGCAACCCCCATCCCGAAGCCCTCTGAATCCAAATGCAATTTCTATCCCACTCGATACTAAAATTCAGCAAGATATCTCTCGCCGTCGACCTCGTCAAACAGATGATCAAGGATATCTTTCTCCAACTGCTCGCCCCCTAATTCTTAGTGTGAGTGAGGCAGAATTACTCCGTACTCCTTCCAAATCAAAAATTAAGCCGCGTGCAGCATCCTATTGGCCAGTTATTGGAGGAATAGCAACAATTGATCCCCGTCCATTTTGTCCTGCACCAACCGGTTCTGAAAGTTATGATTCAAGGCACGGGCACTTGAATGGAGCCGAGCAAACGGTTCCAAAATGGTCAGCAAGTCGATTGAAAGAATGGATTACTTGTCCTCGAAGAGGTTGGTTGACAAAGGGTCTCAATGCAAAGGATGAGGAGAAACAGGAAGAGGATTTGGATCCTCGTACTCATGGTCAGTTACTACATGAAGTCCATCATCACCTTCTACAGAGAGTTCTAGGGATGGAAGAAGGAGTTGAACGGTCCATTGAAGAAATCCTCTCGAATAGTAGCCCGTTGAATATAGCGAATTCAAATTTAAGTAATTCTGAATTACAGGCAATTGCTTTAGAGGAATTAGCTCACCTTGCACCCTGGTTAGATAGAACGGATGCGGTTTCAACAAATAGACTACGCATGCTTACTGGAATGACTAGAACTCAGTGGATGGATTGGGATATCAATCAAACACCTATCGCTCCGGCAGGCCGAGTTGGAACCATAATTGAATCAGAATATATGGTTAGAGGTGCCGTTCCAATCGCTTACGAGTGGGAGGCACTATCACATGATAGTGATGGAATTTTAATTAGTATCCCTCAGGAACTTACTAGCCCCAACCAAGAGTCTCTACCCGCGATTCGTCTTCGTGGTAAGATAGATCGCGTTGACTTGATTCCTTTCGATGACGATATAAGAAATTTGATTGATGAAAAAGGGAGCGACTCAGTAGCACCAATACGCCTACACGACTCATCTTGGAACCCCCGTCGCCTTGTAATTATCCGAGATCTCAAGACGACCGAATCAAAGAAGTCCGAAACAAGGCACAAAATCGGTCTGCTTGAAGAGGTGCAGATTGCACTTTATGCTCGTGCTTGGGAAATTGCTCACCCCGGCGATCTAGTTGTAGGAGCTGGAATTAGTGTCATGGGTCATGAGACTGAGCATTGGGTAGAAACCTCAAGCCAACTCCACCAGCCTTCAGAAAATCTTCCATATGGAAGCCGAACCAATACAACCCATCTCCGTTTCCGTTTCCCTGATGAGGATTCTAAACCTAATAGTGACCCATTCCGGGCTTGGATGGCTCAGAGGCTGTCCGTAGCTCTTGGAACTGCGGCAGGAGCCGCTAATGGGCGTGTTCATCCAACTCCAAGTGAGGATACATGCAAATATTGCCCTGTATCTTCTACTTGTTCAGTAGCTATCAGGAGTGATGTCTGATGTCTATGCAACACTCGTCTCGTCAGACACTTAACACTGCTCAGAGATTGGCACTCAATCTCGATTCTCATATTGCCATAGATGCAGGTGCTGGGACTGGAAAGACGATGACAATTGTAGAGAGAGTAATCGAGCATTACCTCACAGAGGACCAGAGAGCAACCCGATTACTACCTCAACCTGAGAGACCGAATAGAATACCTGGCGGAACAATTCTCTCACCGATGTCTGAGAGAATCAATCTTGAGGAATGGGGAGGGTTGTTACCAAGTGAGGTTGTTCTTCTTACCTTTACCAATTTAGCTGCAGATGAAATGCGAGATAGACTCCGCCAAAAAATAGCAAAATTACGAAGTGGTTCATTCTCTAGAAGCGAGGATGTAGATAGTGATTCACGGATTAAGAATGATGGTTTTCCCGAGCAATTACTCATGCTATTGGAGGATGCACCCATTGGTACAATAGATTCTTTCTTCAATCAACTTGTATCGCCTTATCGAAGTCTTCTGGGAGATTCTTTGGGTCGTGATGTGGTTTCTGATGCTGAGCGTATGAGGATTATAGAACAAGGAATCAATACCCTTTGGCGTTTACCAACGGGCTCACATCAGAACGGGCCAGCCGTGGATGCTGGAATCGAAGTCGAAGATGTGAGTTTGGTTCTTGAAGCGCGTGATAGAATCGCTCGACATTATTCGAGTCGAAGAAAGGCTGCGAGAATGCTTCAAACGCTAATCAATAACTCCGTTTTTCTAGCAGAGGGTGAAAGAGGAATTATTGATGAATCCCAATCAGTAAATTCGAATCTTTTGATGAATCGTATTATGGAATCAACGGACGCTGAGGATATTGATTTAATTTCTGAGTCTGTTGAGGTGTTGATTGGAAGATACTGTGATTTAATTCGCTCACACATCACTCATTTTGCACCCACTGGATGGCAACTAGATACTAGAATGGGGGCTTTAGCACATCTTTCAGATAATGACCGTCCCGATGAAGATTGGCAACGCTTAGTTTGGTTAGGTCAAATCTTGAGATGTATTGTAGGAAGCAAATTGATGGGTAGAGACCCTTCTTTCTTTCCTAGATTAAATCTTCCTTCATCAAATTCGTGGGGGTCTGGGATAGAATCCTACTCTGGATTGAAACCCAAAGAAACTAAGGATTCAGTGAAGGAGCAAATTGACCAAATTAAGCAATCATTTGCTGATTTATTTTCATCACCCGTTGGTCAGCGTGTTCTTCATCACATTCAATTGGCACTAATTCTTGAAGCCTGCCCCGCTCCTTACACACCTGTTGAGGAACCCTCTATTATCCATCATATTCCTGAACCTTTACCTGAGCGTTTAGAGCGCGGCCTGAATTCCTCTCAGACAGGATTCTCACTTACAGCAGAGGCGCAAAATCTCGATGATTTACGTGTTGTATTGCGTGGCCTGAAGGGAATAATAAGAGTTCTAAAGGAACGCGCCGAAATTCATGATTTTGAAGATATAGCAGGTTTGGCTGGCGAATTATTATTGGCACGTTGCCCATCTATTTGCCGCCGCTTTTATCCTAGATCTCTAATTCAAGAACTTGATAATCCTTCAGAAGATTCGTGGCGAGATGACCATATTCATCGCGCCTTTGCTACACTCGAATCATTAGAGGCCAACCCCTCAACTGCTGGCGAATCTGCCTCAAATTTAGGTGAAATACGCGCAGATTTAGAACGACGTTACAATTTACTTAAACAAATTCGAAGAAGGTATCGTGCTTTCATTATAGATGAGGCCCAAGACAATTCACCATTGCAATGGCGTATGCTTTCGAGACTTTGGGGTCCCAGAGAATTACGTGTTGGGGAGGTCAAAGCTCCCGATACAGATTGGCAACCAACAATATGCTATGTTGGAGATATGAAACAATCAATCTATGCTTTTCGTCAAGCTGAAGTTGCAGGTTTCCGACAATACGCCGAGCGTCTTCGAATCATAAATCAACATGAGTTCAATAATGTCGCCGAGTTAAGAAGAACACCAGAACTCAGGCAGGAAGATGCAAGCAGAGACCCTCGTTTATCTTACGATTTACAGATTATTCGTGCCTCGGAATTGACAAGTGAAAATGCTCGTAATATCAATGAATGGATTCCATTCAATCAAAATGATGGAACTGAGACTCTGCATATTTCTGAAGTACAGGCACGTAGTGAAGGTTTGATATCTCTGAAAATCAACTATCGAACAGACGGAGGTCTTCTTCACGTTATGAATGAGTGGTGGGAAGATGTATTCTCCCCTCGTCATCGTTTCTTCCCTCGGGCGGATTACTACGCCGAACCACAAAGATTGATTCCTTGTTCTTCTAATCTTGAGAATCCCGGTGTTTTAGAATGGATTTGTCCTGTTCAAGACGGTGGGGAAGATGACCCTCCTCCTTCTTTGTTAGAATACATAGATCCTTTCGAATCTGGGGAGGCGAATTCAACAGAGCGTCAAGCAATGATGATTGCTCAAAGAATTCGTGCTTTGCATCAAGGCACAGAAACTCGAATATTGGGTGCAGACGGTAATTGGAATATCGTCCCAGCCCAGGATCCTGTTGATTTCGGTGAAATTATGATTCTGATGGCTAGTAGAGGTAAACTCAGGGATGCCATCATCAAGCATCTTCAGGAACATAATATTCCAACTCAGGCAGATAAAGAAGGTAGTCTTCTCGAACGACCTGCGGCGGCAGAACTTGACGGATTAGTACAGTTTGTAGCACGCCCAGAATCTCGATTTGCTGCAGCATGGGTTGCTCGTTCATCATTAATTGGAATGACTGATTCTACCCTCCAAGATTTCCTTAATTCAGAGGGTTCGAATAATTTGATGGAAAGACTTCTAGAATTCACTGTCAGCGATGAACAGAAGGCATTAGTACAACGATGGATAAGTCTTTCATCTGCAGGTAGGTTACTTGATATTCTAGATGAGACTATTGATCAATCTGATTTACTAACGGCCTACCATGACTCTGTGTCTGCCCAAGATGTAGAGAAATTTGTCGATGAAGTAAGGCGTATTTCAAACGAGGTCGGAGGAGATCCTATGGTTATCGCAGACAGGATTAGAAGTCTCCGGGAACAAAAAGGAAGATCCCTTCAGGCACAAACCATTCCTGCAAGTGATGCGGTTCGAGTAATGTCAATTCACGGTTCAAAAGGGCTTCAGGCTAAGGTAGTAATAGTTGCTGATTTATTCTCAGGAAAACAAGTTACTATGACCATTGAGAACCAGGACCGTTTAATTGTTAGTCCTGAATTTTTCGCAGGTCATCCATCTCCTTGGTCAGGTCAGGACCCTCCTCTTTCTGCAATGTGGAGGCATACTAGAAGAATCCACCAAGCGCGAAAGAATGCGGAGGCAAGGCGTCTACTATATGTGGCGGCAACTCGTGTTAAACAACATCTGATTATTGTCGGTTCTCCTAAGAAAACTGAATGGAAAGATGATTCCGGTCTAGTCGTCCCATGGGGTTATTCAGAATCAGAGACTCAATTGGGGCAGATGTGGGCCGAATCTCTGCGCCAAGGTTCGTGGAGACGAGTAGAAGCTACTAGCCCTTGGTTGGCGGGTGATGAAGATCTAAACGGCCCCCCTCCAATTTCTAAGAAAGGCCCTGAAAGAATTCTTAATCCCGCTGAAATACAATATTCTGCATATTTGGGTGGCATTACATTACCTGGTCTTTTGTTATACCATCATCCTGATTGTCTACACGATGGCACTCAAGAAAATCAGAATCCTCATACTCCGCTTGTGCAGCAGGAAATGATAAATGAACAGGCCCACAATAACTCTGTATCAAGCATAACTGAAGTTCCAAGAAAGGACTTATCTGCTCGTATCCGATTAGCTCCACATCGTTTGTCTAATATCGATCAATGTCCCCGAAGGCATTGGTTTGAGACTCGTGGTGGATTACGCCCGGATCCAATTTCGGATTGGCGAGAAATGGGCGAAGAAGAATGGGATGAAAGAGAAGATTCTGACGATGATAAAACCCTCAATCTTCCTGACCCAACTCAATTGGGCCTTATTGTGCATAGGATACTAGAAGTTGGAATTGGTAATCCTGGCCCGGAGAAAAATAAACCTTCAAAACCGCTTCCCGATATTTGGTCTACGCCATCACCAAGTAGACTTCTCGATATGTCCCTTCGGGCAGAGGTTTTCTCAGAGTTGTTACCTACAGATGTCGATGAGGAAGCAACAGACAAAATCGTTTCAACTATGTTGCAGAGAATTGAAGACGGTATTGTTGGGCAAATGACAAGAGGCGACAAAATAGCCGGAATTAGAGTCGAGGGCCTACGGACTGAATTCCCTTTCACAATCTCAAATAAAATTTCATTTGAAGCAATTGAGAGAACAAGATGGACCCCCGAGGGTCATCAAGCACTGACAGTAGTTGAAAATGTGAATATCGATATGGATGGTTCAATTGATCTAGTTCTTTGCTCCTCGGGAGATGGCAAATCACGGATTCGCCCAGTTGATTTGAAGACTGAGCAAGCAGCATCAATTTCAAAGGGTTCGGGGCCACTTCTTGATACACTCAATGAGATTGAAACCAAACCAATCAGTGAGGCTGAAAATGAAATGCTACGCCATCATCGTTTGCAACTTGCTCTTTACCATCGTGCACTGACTATGATGGAGAATAGTAGGCCCGAAGAAGAGCGCAGAATCGTAGAGAGGCCCGCTATTCTTGTAGGTGTTACTGGGCGATTAATCATTTATCCTGAGGAGATGTTTGAGTCGGCTCAAGCCGAGTTGAATGAGATACTTGCAACTGCCGCAAGAATTAATTTTTCAACAGAATTGCCACTTGCCGAATTCCAAAGAAGGCCTGCCGAGGAGGCTTCCATATGCTACACATGTCCTTTCAATAGAGGAGACATCCCGATATGTGGTCCTCTATCTGAGTGAGTTTGGGGCATCGAAGACTCCATGTGTGTATTTTGTGAGGCAGGGCTATGGACATCGACATAGACAGTATGATGGAGGCCTCGGAATCAATTTGGGAAGAGTCGATATTACCTAGTCTTTCTGAATTCATAGAGATACATGCACTATCACCCGGCTTCGCTCCCGATTGGGATGAGTTAGGAGAATTACAAGCTACAATCGATTTGTTTTGTGGCTGGTTAGATAGACAGGGAATAGCGGGCATGACATACGAAACTCATCGTATAGGAAATCATTCCCCAGTTCTCCTAGTTACTATCGAGGGGACAGGCTCTGGTGAGGTTCTATTCTATTCTCATCTCGATAAACAACCCAGCCGGCCCAATCTATGGTCAGAGGGACTACACCCACTCAAGGCGGTGCGTCGAGACCCCTTCTTATTTGGAAGAGGGGCTGTCGATGATGGCTACGGCGGATATCTTTGTGTTACTGCAATAAAGTTACTACAAGAGGCAGGAATACCACACCCCAAAGCGACTTTCTTAATCGAAACTTGTGAGGAATCAGGTTCCTTCGATCTTCCACCATATCTGGATGAATTGTCAGATAATCTTGGTTCTCCTGATTTGATAGTTGTTCTAGACAGTGGCGGCCCATCTTACGAACACATTTGGGTTTCAGAGGCACTCAGAGGGTTAGTTGCAGGAAACCTCAGTGTCAAAGTTTCGCACGAGGGAGTGCATTCAGGAATTTCAGGAGGTCCTATACCATCTTCATTCAGAATCCAGCGCATGCTACTAGATCGTGTAGAGGACTCAAAGACAGGAGAAATTCTCATTCCTGAAATGCACGTTGAGATTTCTGATAAGATTAAGCAGGAGGCAATAGAGTTAGGCGCGATTCTTGGTGATGAGCTTTGGAATAGTTTACCAGTAGTCAATACATTACGTCCACCTACTACAGAAGCAGATCAGATATTATTGGGAACTAATTGGAAACCAGCAATGTCTGTGATAGGTGCAGATGGAATGCCTCCTGTATTGACAGCAGGCAATGTTTTGCGGACTCATACAGACTTGAAACTCAGCTTTAGAATACCACCTGGAGTAAAGGCAGAGGAGGTACAGAATATTGTCAAGGAGATACTTGAGAAAGACCCACCATACGGAGCAGAGGTCACATATCATGCTACAGAGCCTGCTGATGGTTTTCATGCACCACCTCTGCATGAAGGAGTTTCTAAAGCCCTCAATGGTGCTAGTATGAAACTAACAGGACACTCGCCAATGGTAACATGGGTTGGTGGAACAATCCCATTCATGGCAATGATTCAGAATAAGTTCCCGGATGCGTGTTTCCTTTGTACGGGTTCTTCAGGTCCAGGAAACAATGCGCATGGGCCAGATGAGAAATTACACATACCACATTCAAAACGCCTCAATGTGGTTCTCGCAATTGCTATTGCGGCTCTTTCTGAGTGAATAATAGCCTAAATTAGGGCTAATTACCCCGTAATCACCTATTCTCAAGGTGTCGTGCAACCTTGTTCTTTGTTGATAGTTAATCCGCCGCAGTTATAGCAGACCCAAGGCTCGAAGGTGATGAGGAGTACTCATGAGCGAAGAAGATGGCACACTCTCACCAGACCTTCGAATCCGCCAACTTGAGGAAGAATTGACCAAAGCGGAGGGGAGAATAGAGAAACTCTACGCTGCTTATGAGGATGTTAAACGCAAACTTGATGAGAAGTCCGCAATTATTGATGTTCTTGAGCAAGAAGCGATTGAAAAAGAGATTGAGAGAGAAGCAATAGACACACTCCTTAGTGATAAGGATTCCAAAATACACGATCTTGAATTGGAGGGTGTAAAGGCCACTCAGAAGGTTAAGCATCTTCAACCCGAATTAGAAAAGATGGAAGAGATGTATACCCGTGAGTCTGCACGTCTTGGAAGAGTGTTTGAGGTTGCTGAGGATCTTGATGAAGCACTTGCAGTTGCAAAGGCCCAATTGTCCTCTCGAGATGATTGGTACACTCAACATATGAATGTCTTTGAGGATCTCAATAAAGCCATTCAAACACGCTATGATATGATTGATGCTGCGATTGAAGCAATTCGAGATCAGGAACTCAAGCGCGCTACGTTCAAGGAGCGCATGGATGAGGTTCTAGATGCAGCTGCAGATGCTCAAGAAGAATCCGACGAAGATACAGATGATGACTCAGATTCTGAGTGATTATACTGGTTTTGTCCCATCGGCTAAGCGGATGCATTTTGCAGGAATGCCTGCCCATACTTCACCAGCTGGGACCTCAGTCCATTTCGGTAGTACAGCCATGGTGGCAATTACTGCCCCCTCTCCTATCTTACAACCAGGTTGTACAGTCGACTTTGCTCCAATAAGAGCTCCATCGCCGATTACAACAGGAGCCATGACTAACTCACCTTTTTCAACAAGATGAGCATTGATTGTGCATGCACCTCCTAGAACAACATTATTCCCTATAATTACTGATTTGCAATCGTTTACATTCTCAGTGTTTAGTTGACAACCCTTGCCTATTTTCGCTCCTGAAAGTCTGTAGTACAATGTTCCAATGAATGAGGGGACTAATTTTGGTAGGAAGAATAATGCAATCCGATGGAAGAGCATTGAAAATGCCCACTGGATTGTAACAAACGATCTGAG
>DUIL01000044.1:0-236 GCA_013330385.1 Candidatus Thalassarchaeaceae archaeon | reverse complement strand
ACCCCAAATCATGACTCCAAATCCAAGGAGGATGCCAGTACCAAGAATTTCAATCCAGTAATCTTGCTCAGCAACTAATGGATGAAATTCAAGAAATATCCAGACTCCTGGTGTAGCAGCGATTCCCACAACAATTGCTAACATTGGGATAACTAGAGTAGTCAACAAATTCTGAACAAAATCAAATGATTTCATTTTTCTTCACCACGAATTAATCCAGCTTCAGCATCAACGGC
>DUIL01000087.1 GCA_013330385.1 Candidatus Thalassarchaeaceae archaeon | reverse complement strand
ATGGTTAGGTGGAATGGGAGTAATTATGCTAGGGCTCGTAATTCTATCACGGGTATTAGGTGGAGGTGCCTCTTTTGCTCGTGCCGAACTTACAGGCCCTACGCTTTCTAAATTAGGTCCCACTCTCCAATCTACAGCACGTAGGCTTTGGACAATATACATCTTTCTTACCATATTAGAGATGGGTGCCCTGTATTTCATAGGTGGTTTGGGCTATTTCGATTCAGTAAATTATGCACTCACTACTCTTCCAACTGGAGGATTTGGAGTGACTGATGGAGGGGTAATGGACATCACTTCTTCCTCAGCAGTTCTTATTCTAACTATTTTCATGATATTAGCTGGAATTAATTTCAGTCTGTATCATGTTTTGGCTATGGGGAATCCAAGAGAAGCCTTCAAGGATGAGGAACTACGCACATATTTGCTCATCTTCTTGCTTGCTTGGTTGGGTATGGCATTCAGCATTTTTAGAAGTAACCTAGACGGGCCTAGTGGTGACGAAATCGAATCTCTACGTCAGTCTATGTTCCAAGCCGCCTCGATTGGAACAAGTACTGGTTATGCTAGTGCTAATTTCGCCGAATGGCCCGTATTTTCTCAGATTGTTTTACTTCTTCTGATGATAATTGGAGCATCTGCGGGTTCTACTGGTGGTGGTGTTAAGGTGTTACGAGTTCGCATTTCATTTGAACTGGCTCGACGTGAAATCACGCGGATAATTTTCCCTCGAAAAGTTGTTGCAATGCGAGTGAATGGTGAAGTAATAGATGAAAATCGAATCTGGATTGTTCTTGGTATGCTGAGTTCTTGGGTGGTATTGGCAACAGGTTCGATGTTACTGTTATCCATGATTCAACCTCAATGGGAAATGAATGACGTTCTCTCAGTTGTAATTTCATCTCTAGGTAATACTGGCCCCGCTCTTGGTCAATTCGGACCAACCTCTACGTGGGCCAGTATGAACGATCTAAGTCTCTTCTGGACATCTATTCTAATGTGGCTCGGGCGTCTCGAATTACTGACTGTTCTCGTTCTATTACATCCAAGAACTTGGAGTAGTAGCAATTAGAATGAATCTAGAGAAAACTGAGTAGATTCATCATCTGACTTTTCAACAGAAGATTCTGCGCTACTTTGTGCAATTCGTTGAACCGGTTCAGGAATTTCTTCCCAATCATCAGTCGGCAGTGATTCATCGAAGGCTGCAAGGATTTTTTTCGCTTCTCTCCTAGACTTGGGTATTCCATGAAGAGATAGGTGGTCATCACCAGAAAGCCCAAGTTGCATAGAGATAGAGAAATCATTAGGCTCTCCACCTAAATTTCTATCATGCACGGCAAGTAGATTAGGCCACAAATCTTCTCTAACAGATGCCTTACTAGTCCCCAAGTCTTTTGCTAGATTCTCAATAACACTAGATCTCCTCCAAACTTCCCCTCCTCTTCTAAGGAAATTTGGATAAGCGAGATATGGATCTGTACCCGGATCCTTTCTGATGCCTGAAACAGCAGCCTGCGAAGTCAGTACAGATCCCCAATACCAAGATCTGTAAGCTCTATTGGTGTATTTTGTGGCCAGCGCTCTATCTGCTAGAAGCATAGCATGAGATATGTTTGCTAGAGTGCCGGATTCGAATACAGATTGATTATTCCAAGCAAACCAAGCAATCATTTCATCAGGATCTTTATCAGAATTCATCAATAATGAGTTTGCAGTTTTACCTGAATTTGATTTATACACCTCACGTAGAGCGTTAAAAACATCAATTTGTGAATCTCTAACTGAAACTTCCGAAAGCGCTCGTACGGTTGCTACATCTATGTGTTCGGAAGAAGTTGCACATACTGCTTGCAGGTCACGAATAAGAGCTCTCAAGTCACCAGGGTTTCCTTCGATTAAGACTTCAACTGCCTCAGGGTCCATGGAATATCCTTCACCATCTAATACTCTGTGCGTTATTCTGCGCATATGCACTTTGCCAACTCGTTTGAATTGGATATTTTCCGCCAATCGCATGATACGATCTCTATTACGTCGCCAACTACTCCCACTTCCCCATAGGCGCATAGGATCATTACAAGTCATGATGATTGGTTGTTCAGTATTTTTTAGCAAATTGAGTAATTCCGCCTTACCTCCTGAATCTCCTTTGATTGTAGCAGCATCTTCCTCTTCGGGAGATAGAATCTTGTTGATTTTGTCTTCAGATAATTGGCGAAATCCACCTGAAAGGTGGTCTACCTCATCTAAGAGTATCACCGTCTTAGAATCTTTGTCCCCCCCTTTCGTGAAGGCATCTAATGAGATGTGCTGACTACCTCTTGTAGCAGCCCTTCTAATTGCTGCAGCGTTCCGTTCCTCTGAAGCATTTAACTCAATGATAGTCCAACCTCTTTCTATGGCAACAGCCTTTGCGAGTGTAGTTTTTCCAACGCCAGGTGGTCCTGACAACATCAAACTTCTTTTGTTGGGCTTGCCCCCCTGATTCCATCTTTCTAACCACTTACTAATCATACGCAATTGTGATTCGTTTCCTTCCATCTGCGCCATCTGCGTAGGGCGGTATTTCTCCGTCCAATCCTCGACGGCTCGTGT
>DUIL01000058.1 GCA_013330385.1 Candidatus Thalassarchaeaceae archaeon | reverse complement strand
TGCTTCTGAAGATTTAGATTACGAAACTGCCGCAAACAAAAGGGATCTAATTGCGGCAGTTAACACTACAGTTTCTCAACAGGTAATTCATAGCCGATTCTACCAAGACTGCGATGCAGTGGGCTTTGCTTCAGTTGCTGATATTGCTGTAGTAGTGATTCTGTACACCAAAGACGGAATTATCCAAGGTCAGGTCAGTTATCCACTGATTCATCGAGGAGATGTAGTTGCTTCAGTTTCTCTAGTTCTATCCGAACACTACTCGAATCGTCGTCCACCCAAAACTCTCCTCGTTCCAGCACCTCTTTCCGATTCATTGACTGATTGGTTGAAAGAGCGGAGAGGAGCCAAAGTTGAGGTTCGTAATCCACAACGTGGTGAATTAGCCAATTTACGAGGCATGGCAGATAAAAATGCAGAAATTCAAGCCCAACGTCAAACCACTAGACGCTCAGGTAGTTTAGAACAGACTGCGGCAAATGAAGCAGCTAAGTTACACGGATTTGACTCTCTAGACCACATAGTCTGCTTCGACATGGCCCAACTGCAAGGAAATGAGAGGGTTGGCGCAGCAGTTGTTCTACGCAATGGAAGACCAGCAAAGAAAGAATACAGAACTTATCGAATTAAAACAGAGGCTGTGGATGACCTGAGAATGATGCAGGAGGTTGTTCAGCGTTGGCTAAAACGACAAGAAGAATGGCCGGATTTATTGCTCCTAGATGGAGGAAAAGTTCACCTCTCGCACGTCAATTCAACACTGGAAGAAAATGGTGTATCAGGAAGATTCCCTGTAGCAGCATTAGCCAAGAAAGAAGAGACTCTTTGGCGTATTGATGCTGAACCTGTTGTTCTAGATCGACGCTCAAGAGTGCTTATTCATGCACGCGATGAAGCACATAGATTCGTCAATACGTACCATCGAAAAAGACGTTCAAAAGGTGGGTTGAAGAGCCCTCTGGAAGAGGTTGAGGGGCTTGGAGCAAAGAAGATTCAGTCGTTACTTCGACACTTTGGTGGGATGAAAGGAATTGAACATGCAACAATTGCTGAATTAGCAATTGCTCCCGGAATCGGCAAGTCTCTCGCGGCTAGGATTTACGAGCATCTTCATTGAAATTACAATAGGAAATTATTGATTGGTAGGGGCTATTTCTGCTCCTCCCACCATTCATCTTCAACTACTTCACTTTCTATGACTATTTTCTCTTCCAATTCGCCCATTTGAGCGGCAAATTCCAACTCTAATAATTGCTCTTCAAATGCACTTTGAGCATCTATTTTTTCCTTCTTTAATTCATTTCTTTTCCTAATTTTTCGACTGACTAGCAATAAGAAGAGCGAGGTAAGCAGGAATAGATAGGGAGCGAGTTCTCCTAGAATAAGCATGTACCCAATCTCAACTTCCCAAGTTACTGTGTCTTTCTCTTTGTAACATTCCGGCCATGTATCCGCTTTCGGACATACTGGAGTCCTATAACTCAAAATTTGTTGGCCAGACTCCTCTGTAAGTTCAGATAACCCGAGTTCAGACTCAAAGGATAGTAATCTCACATTTTCAGGAAGGACGACTTCAACTCTAGCTGAGGAACGGATTGTACCCCACAAAGTGTGTTCCATAATTGGAGGGACAAATGATTCGAAAATTAGTCCATCAACGCTTACTCCTGTATCGGAAAATTCCAATCCTAGCATTTCTCCCAGTCTATCTGTGATGCTAGCCGAGTAATATGCTGGACCAACACTGAAACTTACTTCATCATCCCTCAATGCTAGCATCATTGATGAAGGTTGAACATTAACAGATAATCGAATAGGATTAGTATCGGTTGGCTCCATATCAGCAGGCATATCAACCCAAGGCATTTCTATGTCAAAGGAGATTGCTCCTATGTCTAATGAGGAGGTGTAAGTATTGTCTCCAAAGATTATTTTCTGAGCACTCATTTCTTCTATTTGGGTGAATGATGATTCTACCTCTTCAGTGAGTGCGGAAGCCAAATCCAACAAACCTGCATTTGAAATTTCAAGTTCGTAGTCTTGATTGGTGAATGGAATAATTGCTTTCTGCTCTGATCCGATTAGAAGACCACCTTCTCTACGGTCGCCAACTGCAATGACTCGTCGAATCAAATCAGAAGGTATCGGTTCAATCTCTATTCCGTCTTCACCCTCAATCAAGCCAAGGCGATATATCTCAAGTGTTATTTCGGCCGAAAATTCAATTTCAACTGCAGCAGAAGTCTCTCTTAGTGCAACTTTCCGCACCTCTATCCTACTATCCATAGAAAGGCAAGTTTTCTGATTAGAGCCGCAGATTAAGTCCGGGCTATGGTCAGTACATTCAGTTGGATCGCCAGGTCCTCCTCTTCCATTTTCAAGACATATTGCGTGCTGCCAGTCGAATGGTCTTGCGCCTTTGAATCCAAGTTCACCACTGCTAGTTCCAACATATGGTGCCTCAAGGACAATAGTATTGGGGTCTCCATTGGTAGAGTCAATCCAATCTGGTAATTGCATCACTATCCTAACATCTGAAGTGGGAAAATCTGCGGGTAAAGAATCCTGAATCCATGAAAGATCGGTTTCTATCTCTATTTCGAGTACACTCATAATTGCGGCAAGATCTTCGTCAGTCATAATTGACAAATCTATTGTTGAAATATCGCCCTCAACATGCTGAATCAATTGGCTAACGATATTTGATATTTGCATCTCAGATGACACAGTACTAGCTTGAAGTAGAACTGGGTAAGTACTCGCCATTGCGCCGCTATCTCCCAAACAGTATCTGTATGCTAGATTCTCCTCACATGTCACACCTGGATTGTGTTGAAACATTAATCCTCCAGATTCATGAGATGGTGCAAAAGTAGGGGTCTGGAACAGAACATCTACACCTAAGGCTTCAGAAAATGTATCGGAGAGTGAGTCAATTGGAATTGAGGTTAGCAGTTCTTCTGTATCAATATCCATCTCGGAATCAAACATTCTAATTCCGTCTGAGGTTACAGAATCCAGTTTTATTGTCGAAGTTTCAAAATTTAGTCCCCAATCTGCTAAAGTATCTGCGCTTAGATGGTGAACACCTATCTCCATATCTATTCGGCTATTCATTCGATCACTGACATCAATAAATAACTCTAGACTCAATGAAGACCCTGCATCGTTTTGCCAATCTGGCGGATTAGTGCCACTCCCTAACACTGCAACTAAGTCAACGGATGTTGCAGGTGATAGGGAAGAACCTGCGAGATTGTTCAGCCCTATCCAAGCTCCAGAAGATACTTGTTGGCCCTGTCTGAATAACTCGCCAGGAGCGTTGACCTCTCTAACACTAGAATAGGAAGGAGGTATCATCACATATTCGAGGTACTGACCGGGTGTTGCAATGGTTGTGAAGTTAGAAACTACTTCGCCCCCCATAACCATCAAACCCTGCATCATTCTGTCAATATCCCCGGTATCAGAATCAATACCAATATTGGTTGGATCGATGTTCAAAGTGAGAACTGAACGCATACAAATGGGAGGATCAAATGGATTGTTTTCTCGCCCATTTTGTTCGTCTATAGAATCTATATCTGGATTATAAGAACAAGAGATACCCGCTCTATCAATGAAGTCAATATTATTGGTAGGTTGAATATCACCAGGACTTGCATCTGGAAAATTCTCTTCGATAATCTGTTGAACTGTATCTTCTATACTCTCAATCATCATGTCCTCAATTGATTTAGTGCCTGTTCTACTAAGAGAGCGATAATTTCGGATATAGTCTGCAGGTATTCCATCAGCAGGATTACTATCACCTTGTAAATCTAAATCTAATAAATCTAAATCGCTTCTAGGAAGTTCTCTAATTGCTAAAGTGATTGTCATTTCAACAGTTTCAGCACTCTCCATTCTAATCTCAACTACACCCTCAACCCATTCATCGGAAGCAGTCTCGTCCAATAAGGAAGAATAATCATCACAGATTCCATTTCCCCCCTCCCATGTAGAGCATATGTCATTGGAAACTTCGGGGTCTCCAGGAGGTGGGGCTGCGGCAACAATTTGGCAAAGAAGTACCACTACCATTGCTACCGCCGCGCGACGCATGTCGCGCGTATGTGCAGCCACCTACCATAAGTCTGAATCCGACACGCGTCGTGAATCATACTGATGCACAGGGAGGACCCACATCGCCGCGTGCGCGAGGAGGTGGCTAGGTTACTTGAGATTAGAGGGGCAGATGAGCGCCTTCTTGATGAACTACCGAAGCGTTGGGAACGCTTCGCAGATGTTGCACTCTTACAACGAGGGGCATTCTCTAGTGATCTGTGGGCTGAACATATTGGGGCTGAACTATGGAATGCAATAGCTCGGGGACTATCCGTACAACGACTTGGAAGAATTGGTGAAATTATTGGTGAACGACGCGAGTCAAGTGTTGAGTTACTATTAGGAAATGAGGATTGGGTAGTAAGACGAGAGAATGGTGTTGATTTTGGCTACAAATTTACCAAATGCATGTTCTCAGCAGGTAATGTCAACGAACGTCGCCGTATGGGAGAAGTGGGGAAATCAGGAGAAACTGTTGTTGACCTATTCTGCGGTATTGGATACTACACTTTACCCATGCTAATTCACTCCAAAGTCGAGCATATCCACAGTTGTGAATGGAACCCCAATGCAATAGAGGCTTTAGAGTGGAATCTCAAACATAATAATGTGGTCAATAGATGCACAATTCATCCAGGTGATAATCGGGTAACTGCTCCTAATTTACAGGGAATTGCTGACAGGGTAATTCTAGGATTATTACCTTCCGCAGAAGAAGGATTCAGCCTAGCTGTAGATTGTCTAAAAACGAGTGGAGGAGTGCTCCATATTCATGGAGTCGCTCCAGCCAAAAATCATGATTCATGGATAGATGAAACAATTGCTTCAATTTCTGAAATATCAAAAAATTTCGTGGTGAAAGACGCGGCGCGTGTTCGAGTAAAATCCTATGCACCACATTGGGATCATATTGTCCTAGACCTAGATTTACGGCCTCGCGCGTGATGCTTCGCAGAAGCATCAGTCTCATGTGTTAGTACGGTGTCAGCCGAGTGATGGGCGAGGAGTGCTGTGACCATGGACACTCACACAGCCATGACTGTGATGAGGATGTCTTTGAGGCGGAGATTCTCATTGAATCCAATCTAATTGAACGTGTCAAGAACCTTGACAGAAGGATATTGCAAGGGGCAGGAGTAGCGGCAGTAGGTATCGTTTCGATGCTGATTCTATCTACCCTGTGGACTGCTGCTGGCCCATCCATAACCAATGGCGGAAGCGACGATTGGTGGAACACGCCAGTACACGAACGGCATACAATGGATCTCAACATGACGGGCGTTCGTAGTCAACTACCGGAACAGGGACCTTATTCTTGGACTGGGCCTACTGAGCACTTTGTCGAGGTTGATCTTCCTGCAAGTGAGCAAGATGTAGGTTATCCTGGGTCCGCATTGATGCATATCGCTCTGTGGATGCCGGATGTACCAAACGGTACAGCAGTACCTGTAATTGCTACTGTGCACCCTTACTATGACTTTGGAGGCGAAGGAATAGTGGGTGATGACTCTAATCCCAACACAGTTCCAGATGCTGGAGTTGGAGCTTGGGTTCTAGACCAATTTGTGCCACACGGTTATGCTATGGCACAGATATCAACATTCGGGACTGGAAAATCGACGCACTGCCAAGATGTCAAAGGACTCGGCGAACAGATTGGGATTCAAGCCGCTGTGCATTGGTTGGGTGAGCAAGAATGGTCAAATGGAAATGTTGGATTGATGGGTAAGTCATATGCTGGAACCACAAATTGGGAAGCGGCTCAGAATCCCTCACCTCATCTGAAAACTATTGTACCAATTTCTGGCTCAATCGGCGTACAACAGATGTTCTACAGAAATGGCTCTAGTGAGGCTAGAGCTATGCTCTATGATGTGCTCTATGAAGGCTCAACAGCGGACGCAACAGAGGACGACATGAGAATGTGTAGTGATGATGTAATCGGTCCAGTAAGTCCTTTCACAACATGGTTGGGTGCTGGTTTTGGTGGAGACGAATGGAACGATTACTGGGATGAGAGATACCATCTGCAGGATGTTCTTGACAATTACAATGGTAGCGTTTACATCGTCTGGGGAATGCAGGATTGGAATGTCGACCCTTACCATGCTTTCCCGACCCATGAATTGCTACGTCAGCAGGGCATCAACGTCCGAACAATTGCTGGTCAGTGGGCGCATAACTACCCCGATCAACCAGATAGACACTCGGAGGTGACGAGTGGTTACGGCGCCGAGGCCTACCCTAACATGACTCGATTTGATTGGGCAGTCGAACTCTTCCCGTGGTTCGAATACTACCTGAAAGGAATTGGGGATGAACCAGAATCATATGTTCAAGTTCAAAGAAATGACGGAAGATGGCATATCGAAGAAACATGGCCAGCAGAAGATACCCAAGATATACAATTTACAATTTCTGATTGGGATGGGGGTATGATGGGTACCGTTAACTCGCAACAATCTATGGAAATTACAAGTAAACCAATGATGGAAGATATGCATATCTCCGGATTACCTACATTGCATATCGATGCTCGGACAAATATGTGCAACGGAGGACAATTATTCGTAACAATGTATGATGGCACCACTGGGCTAAGATTAGGACATGCAACTATGGATGTAAGGTACAGGGAGGGAGGATACGATGCCCTGCCAACATATCCAATGACGAATTACAGAATGCTGATGGAATTCAATCCAATGGACGTAATAGTTCCTAAAGGTCATACAATTCAGTTGATAATTACAGAATCGGGTGAGGACTACCTGCCATCTCCATGTGCATCTGTGGGAATGTCAATATTTGCTGGCTATCAGGTTCTGACTCTACCGTCTATTGACAGAACCATAGACCATGATTCATGGTTTGAGGCACCTCCTTGGTGGGAACATCAGGAGATGTAAGTATGCGAGTACTCGCATTCGAGGACTCCTATGATATTGAGGCGCTTCTGCGTGAGGGTAATGTCGATTTTTCCAATGTAGAATTTTGCCAATACTGGAATACAATGGATTGTTTTAAGCGGATTCAAGAATTCGAACCTGATGTACTACTTCTCGATCACTATATTCCACCAA
>DUIL01000071.1 GCA_013330385.1 Candidatus Thalassarchaeaceae archaeon | reverse complement strand
GCCATCTTCATATTCTCAGTAATTTCAGTTGCTCGCACATCAAGCGCGCCACGGAAAATGTATGGAAATCCTAAGACATTATTGATTTGATTTGGATAGTCTGAACGCCCAGTTGCAATTATTGCATCATCACGAACTGCTTGGATTTCTTCTGGGAGAATTTCAGGGTCTGGATTTGCTAAAGCGAAAATCAGAGGACGGTCGGCCATAGATTCAACCATTTCGCCAGTAACAATTCCTCCACGCGAAAGGCCCAAGAAAACATCAGCACCATTCATTGCCTCAGCAAGGCCTCCCTCAGGAAAATCTCTTACAAAGGCAGATTTGTATTGATTTAATTCGCCAGCCTCGTCTCTAGTTTTTGTTAGAATCCCCTTTGAATCAATCATCAATATATTTTCGGGATTTACCCCGAGTCTTAGATAATGATGTCCACATGAAATAGCTGAAGCTCCAGCGCCTGAAATGACTATTTTTACTTCTGCGATGTCCTTTTCGACTATCTCTAGTCCATTCATCAAAGCGGCACCAGAAATGATTGCTGTGCCGTGCTGATCATCATGCATAACAGGAATGTCAAGTTCTTTCACCAGTCTCTTCTCAATCTCGAAGCATTCTGGAGATTTGATATCTTCAAGATTAATTCCTCCAAAAGTAGGTGCAATTGCCTTAACTGCTTCAACAAATTGGTCGACATCAGTACGGTCGACCTCTATATCAAAAACATCGATATCGGCGAATGCTTTGAACAAAAGACCCTTTCCTTCCATCACTGGCTTCCCAGCAATCGCCCCTATATCTCCTAAACCAAGGACAGCAGTACCATTGCTAATTACAGCAACTAAATTACCCTTTGAGGTATACTTGTATGCGTCGTCTGGATTCTCAGAAATCTCTAGACAGGGGAATGCAACGCCAGGAGAATAGGCAAGTGAAAGTTCACGTGCAGTTCCATGAGGCTTTGTAGGCTCTACTCTAATCTTCCCAGCGGGCTTACTAGAATGGTAGTCAAGAGCATCCTTGCGCAGACGGTCATCAGTCAAAGTCACCCCTCCGAGGTTGGTCGGGCCACCCTCTCCTCTTTGATGCTATCCTACAGAATTCGGACACGTTATCAGCCTATAGAAACGTGATTATTTGTTGTTTTCTCGCAGTTTACTCCCTCTAATAGAGGGAGATGCGGGGCTAAAGCAACGACCCGCGTCTTTCATAATGGGTACAAGTAGGCCAGTATTTCGTGCCCATGCATAAATGCCGTCGTGGAGTGAAGAGTCAGAGACTGGCTTTTATCCTCACAATTCTAATGGTTGCATTGCCGTGGTCAGCCTCTTTTCAGCCTGAATTAGATGCTGAAATAGAGGCTAAAAAACATACTCAACAGACCGTTTGGGGCGGCTCTGGTTCCAATGACACTGGATGGATTGATCTTGTGGCAACTGGAGCCGATCCAGCCAATGGAACTTATGCCTACGATGACCTTTTACTGGATTTTGCTCCAGGCGCCGAAATATCGAACCTAACTTTTGAGATAGCCGTAAATGGTTCAGCGGGCTATTGGGCAACTGAACCACAATTGACTTTGCTAAATACTCAGACACCAATTCTCGACTGGAGAGGGTACGGAGATTTAGGCCGGCAAGACACTATGGAAAATAATCCACCTAATGTGGTAGATGGTGTTCTTGATACTCATTTGCGGCCCAACTCGATTTCCGATGCTTCTTGGCAACTTCCAGCAGGTGTTACTCTAACCGACATGATAATCGAAGCCCTACGGCCTGCAGATCCGAAGATTTCCTTTTCATCTCTTGACGTAGTAATCCACGACAGTGCTATCAATCCGATTGATGGTAGATTGTATATCCTTCTCGATGACGATTTATTGCATCTCGACGCTAGAGCAAATAAACCTATAATAGACCTTGAAGAAGATGTTTTCGGGCGGTCTTTGGCGATTGATTCGGATAGAGATCGTTTGCTAATAGGTACTGAAGATGGTTCAGTTTTATCTCGCCGTCTAAGTAATTCTGCTGTTTTACCAGATTTGATGGTAGGGGACGGTTCGGATGATGTGGCTATCTTTGAGATGGCTGTAGATAGTTACGGAACTGCTTGGGCTGCTGGTAAGTGCACAGTTAGTTATCTCACTCTAAGTTCTAGTGACTGGACTGATTACAATTATTGTCTCTCTAATAGTATTGAAACACCTTCAGACCTTCTAATAATTGATGATCAGGTGTATTTGTCGACTCAGGGTTCGGGTGTCCATATCCTTGATCCCATCACAACTGTAGGTGCATCTAGCACTACCGTTAGTATTGATTCAAATACAGTTTGGAGTACTCAGAATTATCTTGTGTCAAATCTCATTACGGATCTTGAATTGGTTGGAAACCATCTATTGATTGCAACCTACGATTCTGGAGTTAATCGACACGATCTTGCTTCTGAAACATGGATGGTGACATGGTCGACTAGTAATTGGTTAGCCTCGAATCAAATACATGGACTAGCAGTAACTGATGGTTGGCTACACATACTTGCAGGAAATACAGTGCATGCGTATGATACCAATTCTCTAATCTTCAGGACTCAGCATCAACTCACAGACATGGGGCTATACAACAATGGAGAAAATATCCTCGCATGGCCAACACACGATAGTAGAGGACCAAGTATTGCGAAGGTGTTGATTAGCGATGGTTCGGGCACTCTAGCAAAGCAAGAAGGTACATCCTTAGCAGGATCGATTACTCTTGTGAGCAGCCCTTCAACTGATTCAATGCAAGCTGTTGCACACATAGAAGATGGCGAGGCTGGCGAGGTTTGGGTTGCAGGAAATCGTATACTCGATAGATTCGATGAATTAAGTCAAATCTGGCTAACACCAATAGACATCAGCGATTATGTAAGTAACCCTGGTCAAATAACTGCTATCGTGCAAGATGATAACGACAAGGTCTGGTTAGGAACCAGCAATGCTGGTATTCTAAGATTAGATAATACAGACGGCTCTTACATTGGTACGATTTCAGGTCTTAGTTCACCTCAAGTATCTGCACTTTCTTATGATGGCAATACTGGATATCTTGTAGTAGGACATTTGGAATCTGGTATATCTATCATAGATACAAATTCTCTGACTCTTATTGATACTATTACAACATCTGATGGGCTTGATTCCGATTCCATTATTGACATTGCAACTCGTTATGGAACCGCTTACATTGCTACTCCAGATAAGGGTGTAATGCGAGTTGAATTAGATACATCTACAATAATCGGTTCTTGGCAATCACTCGGTGCCGATGACTTATACGCAACTCCAGTAGCAGTAGATGGCGATATAATCTATATTGGATTGTATGAATTTGGAATACTAGTAGTTGACAGATTGACGGGGGATATTTCTGATCATTGGAATCAAGATGCTAACTCTTTGCCCGATGATGATGTTATTTCTATTGAGATGGATGATTACGGTGGCCTGTTGGTTGGTACAGAAGGTGCCTTCTCTCGTTACGATGGAAGTACTTGGACTACTCTAACAACTAGCCTTCCTTGGTGGCAACGACCTTCGGTTTACTACGATGTAACTAGTGACGGAGATGGTTTGTATGCAGGCACCAATAGAGGTGCTTGTAAGTGGGATTGGCAATATCAATTCCAGGATTGCGTAAGTACTCAAGACGGCCTAGAAAGTCGCTTTGTATACACAATTGAAATGCTTGCTCCAGATAGAGCCTACACTGGGGGTAATTCAGGAGCAGGGATAGTCAATATGGATAATTTCTCGGTAATTGAGACTTGGACAGCAGGTGACGATACTCAGCGAGCTCGTACTGTCAAGATTGATGATATCTTATACCTTGGATTTGAGAATACAGGAATCGGTAGATACAATCTAACTAGTAATGAATGGATGACAACTTGGGATGGGACTCAAGGATATATCGATGATGATGATGTCACTGCTTTAGTCCTCGGAACAGAAGAAGGAACGATGTGGGCGGGAGGAGACTTTGGTCTGACTCTTATCGATGTGGCAAATGATCAAATTCTCATAGACTGGGATAGAGGCTCTAATTCAGGGGGGCCTACTCTTTCCAATAGTGCTCCTGCTGAAATAGAAATCTACGGAGATGTATTACATTATTCAATTCAGAGATCTAATTGGGGATCGAATGATAATATCTATCGAATCGATCTATCAACAAATTCTAGTCTGACCTCACTCGATTCAGGAAGCCAAGCTGGAGGATACAGTGGAGTTGTCAGCGGCATAGGAGTTGTTGGTGAACAACTATGGATTGGAGTTAGACAAACCTCTGGATGGGGTAGTTCGGACGAAGGTACAATCGTACGATGGAATATGACCAATGAGACATGGGAAGAAAATCTACCAACAATAGGTAATGTTCTTCGAGTAAATGCTCGATTCTTAGGAGACTGCTTTCCAATGAATGCTTCTTCCTGTGAATTATGGGTTGCTTACGGAAATCACATCCTTCGCCGCTTCAATGCTGATACAATGACTCTGTTGAACGAATGGACTGATGTTGACGGCCCGATTCGTGGGATGGTAGAATTTGAAGACGAATATCTATTTGCCAGTATGAATGGAATACTCCGATGGAATCCAGTTAATTCGACTTGGCTTGACTCTTGGACAGCCGGTGATGGACTGCCTTCGTCGGCAGAAGAAGAGTTCTATTCGATGGCAGTAATTAATTCAGATTTATGGCTTGGAGGAATGGAATCTAGTGGTTGGAATTCTAATGCTCAGATTCTTCGTAAGAATGGGTCAGATGGAAATTGGACTTCTTGGGATCTTGGAAGTAGTGATATCCCAGATGGCTATGCTGCCGATATAAAACTCTGTGATGATATTGTTCACGTAGCCATCGGGGCGAGATTTTGGTGGGGTAATCAAGGAGGGATTGCTAGATATGATTTAGTGGACCACGATTCAGATTCAATAACGGATGAATGGATTAGTCCGATGACTGCATCCAATACTGGACTTTCAGATAGTGATCCACGTGCTCTTGCTTGTGATGAGGGGAACAATATTCTCTACATTGGATTTGACACCGAAGGTGTAGGATTCGATCGATACAACTACAATTCTGGGAATTATCTCTCAACTCTGACTTCAAATGA
>DUIL01000119.1 GCA_013330385.1 Candidatus Thalassarchaeaceae archaeon | reverse complement strand
CCAGTATCCCTTGAACCTAGATTAGCTCGATTACTAATTTCACTAGGTCATCGTACTGATTTTACTCCAACTACAATCATTGACCCGTTCTGTGGAACTGGTGGGATCGCTATTGAAGGTGTTTTGAGTGGCCTGAATGTACTCGCTTCGGACCTAGACCCCAGAATGGTTAGTGGGACAGAAGAGAATTTGCAATGGGCAAGCGGAAGTGAAAATTCTGCAGAATGGGATGTTCAAGTCACAGGAGTTGGAATGATTCCAGATGTATGGGGTAAAATTAGTGGGGCTGTATTTGCATTTGACCCACCATATGGGCGTAATGCATGGAAATCAGATGATGGCGTTCAATTGTTGCTTAGAGCCTGTTCTGCTGCTAAAACAATTGATGACACGGGCTCGCTGTGTACGCTTCTTCCAACTGACCCTACTATATTTGACAACAATTCAAACGATTCTTTAGATCCAATTGTAATGGGTGTTCCTTGGTCTGAATTAGCCAATCAAATAATTGACAGAGGTTGGAATCCTGTACTGACTGCGCCCATCAAAGTACACCGTTCACTAGCCCGATTACTGGTTGTCGCTCACCCGTCGCATTGAAGATGGGGGGGCTGTCGTCGAGAGAATAAGGGCGATTGGTGTAGTCTGGATATCATCTGGCGCTTCGGACGCTAGGACATGGGTTCGAATCCTGTATCGCCCACCACAAACAATTCCTCTTATCTGCCGAACATATTCGTAATTGGGATTATCCTCTATTCGATTAGTGGGGTAGTAATGAACACGCAAGAGACTAGCCTAGCAGAAACAAGAGTATGTGATATTGTGACTGAATTGCCAGTTAGAGGGGCGGTCTTCTCTAAATTTGGTATAGACTTCTGCTGTGGTGGCAGAGATACCTTGGCAAAAACATGTGAAGAGAAAGGTATTGAAATCAATGATGTCATTGTTCAGATAGAATATATTGACTCAATGAATAGTAAGTCAGAGCGAGGTACGTTCGATAAGATGAGCGCCACTGAGTTGTGTGATCATATTGAAAATACACATCACGTTTTCCTCAAGCAACATCTACCGATAACAAGTCAACACGCAGACAAGGTCGCTAGAGTTCATGGTGAAAGAGAACCATATCTAAAGGAAGTCGCACAAGTCTTCGGGCAATTAAGAGCAGAATTAGAACCTCATATGATGAAAGAAGAACAAATTCTCTTTCCATTAATCAGACAACTCGATGGTTCTACTACACTTCCTGAATCACACTGTGGAAGTGTTCGAAATCCAATACGCGCGATGTTCAACGAACACCACGCAGCAGGTCAGGCTTTGGCAAAACTGAGTGAGTTGACTAATTCCTACACTCCACCAATGCATGCTTGCAATACGTATAGAGCTCTTTTCGGAGAATTAGCATTACTTGAGAAAGATACTCATGACCACATACACAAGGAGAATCATGTATTATTCGTTAAGGCTCAAGAGATTGAACGTGACTTGATTCAGCAAGCTTAATCTAAATTCCAATGTAGATTTCTACAGCGTAATCATCCACATTTCCATACCATCGAAGAAGTATTGGACTGCGGTTGTGACAATTAGTAGACCCATTACACGGGTAATGACTCTAGTACTATTTTCTCCAATTGAATTTTTCATACTTGAGGCAATGAAAAACATAGACAGAGATAGTGCCATCACAATGAAAATCGCCAAGGAGACTGTCGCGACACCATATGTAGTTCCCATGAGAATTACAAGCGTAATTGAACCTGGACCTGCTAACATTGGCATACCAAGAGGAACTAAACCAAAATCAACTGAATCGTCTACTTCTATCTCCCCTCCTGTCGAGACTGGGATGACTTTTCTAGAGGGTTTCTGGCCCTCCTTTAGCATATTCATTCCAACTATACCAAGCATCAGTCCTCCAGCAACTCGAAGGCTGTATAACTCAACACCTAGATGTCCGAGTAGACCTTCTCCAGCCACTAAGAAAGTGAGCAATACAAGACTTGCAAAAACGCAGGCTCGTGTAGCAACTGATTGTAGTTCCTTTTTGTCTAAATCATGACCCATGCCGAGAAAGAGAGCAATCGAAGCAGGTGGATCGATGATCACAATTAGCGGGGCGAGGACTAGGGAGAAGGCGAACAAATCCATGGGCGGGCGCGATTGCATGACCTATTTGAATATGATAGAATGAATAGTTCAGGTTGGTGAACGAATCTAGGAATCATATTGGTTCATTTCCGCTGGATTATCGCTAAGATATTCGACAAACTCATACTCATTATCATCGTGGTCAAAGAAGTAGTATCGATGCCTAAATGGATGGTCAAGATAGGTTGAACCTTCTTTGTATCCAGCATCTCTCAAGCGCCTAGCAACTTCTGCTGCATCCTCAACCACGAAGCCCAAATGATTCATACCAGGGTGAATGTATGGTTGATGTGGCCCTTTTTCAGTAGCTCCTCTATCCTCAATACAAAGATATGAATCATCTGTGCCAACATGAACCCAGCGTCTTGCTTTCTCACCTTCTCCTCCCCCTCTGATACGTAATTCAGGCATCGCAGTCAGAAGAAAGCGGACTGATTCATCGACATCGGTCGAAGTCATGTTCAGGTGCTCAAGGTAGGGTTTCATAGTGACCGATTTGGTCTCTGATTTATTGCCTCACCGCTCTATTAATCAGAGATTTTCAGCATTATCAGAGAGGTAGCTGGCCACACCTTCGGGAGTGTTGGTCATACCGTCATCACCCTTGTTCCAACCTGCAGGGCAGACTTGGCCATACTCTTCAAAGAACTGGAGTGCCTCGACGATGCGGACCACCTCATCCATGTTACGGCCGAGTGGTTCGTCATTGATCACCTGGTGACGAACGATGCCTTTCTGATCGATGACGAAGGTTCCGCGCATTGAAACACCGGCTGGGTAGTAAGAGTTGCCACCTTCAGAGAGTACACCATAATTCTTCGATATCTCACGGGTCATGTCGGCCGCGAGAGTGAAGGGGACGGGGCCGATGCCACCGTCGTTAACGTCGGTGTTGCGCCATGCATTGTGTGTCCAGTGAGAGTCAACACTGATGCCAACCACTTCACAGCCCATATCGTTGAGTTTTTGGGTACGTGCAGCCATCGCGAGAATCTCGGATGGGCATACGAATGTGAAGTCCATTGGGTAGAAGAAGACGACAGCGTATTTGCCATCACTTGCAGCACCGAAGTCATAATCACCGATTATATCACCGTTTGGAAGAACGGCTTGCGTCACGAAAGTAGGGGCTTGGTTTCCAACTAGAATGCTCATAATATCACCATTACCAACCTTGGATTAAATCAAATGTTTGACGAACATGTAAAGTTTCCTTGTTGGCCATATTACTTGGGATGAAGAAATCTAAAGAAAACCTTC
>DUIL01000162.1 GCA_013330385.1 Candidatus Thalassarchaeaceae archaeon | reverse complement strand
AGCATTGGGAATAGGTTCTGCAATCGGTGGTTTGACTATCTCTCAATTTGGCATTAATACAGCTCTCTGGATAGATACTGTGACCTTTACTGTGGCGGCTCTCGCAATCATGACATTACCACCCGGTGGTCCTGATGTATCAGAAAGAAAGAGTGCTACTCCGAAATTAATAGTTGGAGAAATTGTTTCAGGGTGGAAATATATTCTATCTCTGCCATCGCTTCGTAGAGTGATATTTGCCAAAGGACTGTGGGCTTCAGGAGGAGGTGCTCAGGTATTTTTGCTTGTTCTAATCGGAATGGAAGTTGGATTTGGAGAAGTTGCAGCAGGGGTTGGAATTCTATTCATGGCTAGAGGATTTGGTAGTGGATTCGGCCCACTGGCCGGAAGATCACTAATGAGTAACCCACGTTTGATACCATATTTACTTGGAATTGCAGTAGGGGTATGCGGAACATTTTACATCGCTGTTGCGTATTTTGTAGGACAAGAAAATCCAGCCGATTGGAAGGAAATTATTCTGATACTGGTATTCTTCTCTCATGCTGCAAGTGGTCTGAATTGGGTGCTTTCAACCACTTTACTACAGAAGAGATCTGACGATGAATGGCGAGGCAGAGTTGCGGGAACCGATCATTTCGGAATAACTTTGATGATGGGGATATCGGCACTTTCAGCGGGGCTAATAATGGAAAACGAATTATTGAGTATAGTTGAGGTTATTGCTCTAACAGGGATGGTTCAAATTATGTTAGGATTGGCTTGGATTATGCTAGCCTCACCAAGTGAGAAGAAAATTATCCAACAATCGAAGGTAAAAACTTGAGCACAAGTAAAGGGAATAAAGAAAACATCACATTACTAAACATAGAATCTCGAGTAGCCTGCATATGTTTGTCAAGAATTGATTGCATTCGATTTTCTATTTGATCCGCGATTCCCTCTGCGGGATATTTCGCATATCCAAGTCCATAATCAATCAAATCTGCAGCTTTGTTAAGAAATAACACCCCCAAACTTTTGATTTTACTTGGCTTTTCGAGAGCCATTTCCTCACCATCAACTGAATGAGGAACTTCAATTGATGCCCATGGCCGGGGGATTTGGAATTCCTCTATATTGCGAAGAAAGTCTCGACTAGCAAGAGCTCTCTCAACAGTACGTTTCACTCTTTCAAGGTTCAACTTAGCCATTTTCTTGACTGAGCGACGAGTGCGCATTACTCGTCTAAAGTCCCACAATATCCAGTATACCAAAGCAAAAATCAGAAGTTTTTCGCCCAAATTAGGAATCTCATCCCAATTTTTCCAACCTAATTGACCGATTCCTAACCTAGTTATTCCGGCAGCGATGCTAGGTAGTAAAAATGCAATTACTTCCTGTTTCAATAACCCATCAAAGCCACTGATAGGTAGTCTCTGATGATTTTTTCTAAGCCATCGCCAGTGGCGCATTCTCTCTTCTTTCGGTGCTAATACTGAAATCAAGTCAAGTAATGGTCTTCTAAGTAGCCAAAATCGAAGAATAAAAGGGATGAGTAATGCAAATAGATAGGCTTCCCAAGGCGTTCCAGGTGGCCAACTAGGTAGGGCATAGGCGCCGGGCATACAGGTTCGTAGCGTAAGTAAGCAATCAATCTCACTACGTCACCTATGACTAACAGAGAGAGATTCTGAGTGAATCATCGCAGCCCTAACTAGGAAGAAAGCAATGATGGTCCCAATCGTAAAAGCAATTCCAATGTATTGGTGTGTAGCAAACATTAGAAGACCTATTCCTATTAGCGAGAGGTATGATACCGTCTGACAAATCAAAGATAATCTCTGAAGCATCTGATATTCTGTCTGGTGAACTTGAGTAGATTCTTGTATGTAAGAATTAATGAGGAAAAATATAGCTTGGAAGGGAAGGGCAAGGGCAATTATAGATAGACATGCCACAGTGAACATTTCTGGATTTTCTGTATCGAGTTCCAATCCACGGAATAGAAGATTACCAGAATTAAGACCAATAATTGCAGCATGGATAGCCCAAGCCTTGTCCGAAGAACCATCTTCGGAAGACCTCGAACTTGGAACCACGGGTGCGCTGCGATTCCTGTCAGAATTGAAGGTTACCCCTGACCTACACTTTCTTCTTCGGGTTTCAAGGTAGACGTGGGGTCATCCATCGCCTCCAAAGAGGAGGTATCAGACATGGCCACCAGCAGGCATAGTAGCCGGCTGGAAGTTCTGGAGCATCTGGGTGAGGTTGTAGTTTCCAAAAGGGGACGCTGGCTTGCAAGTGATGATGAGAGTGACGTGTCAATTCAAGTAAAGACCAGCGAGACCAACGTGCCTCTGTGTTCCATGAATGCATCTCCGTTTGACGCTCATCAACACCCCTTCTCAACCCCCAATGGCGAATGTAGTTGACATATTCTAGAGTTAGAATTGCAATCAATGAAAGTATAAACCAACCTACAAGCATCACCTTTCCATTAGGGAAGTAAAGAATCCCTATAACTGCAATAATCTGCAACAATAATCCTTGGTAGGTGGGATTTTTAATGCCAGTTCTGCCTTTAGAATTATGAACTCCAGCAGAAGATAAGAATTGGCCTGGTATAGTTCTGAACCAGAAGATCCAGAGCCCTTCTTCCTTTCTTGCACTAGCAGAATCACGATCGGTAGCAACCCACTTGTGGTGTACATGATTGTGTTCAGCAGTAAAGTGAGGATAATGGACACTAAAAAGAAGAACACGGGCTAAAAGCCAACCAGGACTTCTTGGTTTTTTGTGACCTAATTCATGCGCCGTAACAATGGCGGATGCTCCCGATGATAGGCCTGATGAAAGGGCGGCTGCGATTAACCAGAGATTAATTTCTGCTTCTTGATTTGCGAATTGGAAGAAAGTGGCGATTACCGCTATATGCAATATTCCGTGTAGCCATAACAAAACTACGAAAGGGGTTCCTGAGTTCCTAGGAGGACGAGGATTCTCGGTTTTTCCCATTAAGACATCTAGTATTGGACCGAGCCCCCAGATGAAGATTACCCCCATTGCTGTGTAAACCCCTCCGAGAAGATTTCCAGTGATTACTAGAATAGGATTAATCAGTCCAAGTAGGTGAACCGGCCAAGGCTCGGGTGATAGTCCGGAGTCACTCATATAGATGGGCGTGTTTGGCCCTGACCTTAGCAATTTTTGGTCTGATTACTACTTGGCAATATGGATTTTGAGGATTTATTGCATAATAATCATGATGATAATCTTCGGCCACATAGAAATTAATTAGAGGGCTGACTTCAGTAACAATGTCATCTACAAAGTTTTGTTGTAAGTACTCAATAACAGCCTCTGCATCTTGTTTTTGTTCATCATTTGAATAGAATATACAGCTGCGATACTGAGGGCCTATGTCGTTACCCTGACGATTCAATTGAGTCGGATTATGACAAGTAAAGAAAACTTCCAAAAGAATTCGGCGTGGAATCACATTTGGATCAAAAGTAACACGAACTACTTCTGCGTGTCCGGTGCGTTTACCACAAACCTGCTCATAAGTCGGATTTTCGACATCGCCTCCACTATATCCAGAAATTACTTCTGAGACACCGCGCAAATCCTTGAATGCCCCTTCTACACACCAGAAGCAGCCACCACCGAGGACTATCTGTTCCACATTCTTACGAAGCAGAACAATGACTTGAATAGTATGTTAGTCGATTTTGGATTCTGTGTCGGTAGAATTTCTTTGAGAACGATAAAAACGATGCCAAAGATAGAGGAATAAGGCACCTAAACCAACGGCCCAACCCGGAATTAAAAGAAGGATGACAACAATCGCAGCCAATCCCTCACTCATATTGCTGAGAGAGAGGGGGCAGTCTTGAACAATATGTCCCGCAATCTATGATTCAGCGTCGGTAATTTGGAGCCTCACGGGTTATTTCAACATCGTGAACGTGAGATTCAGATAGGCCGGCGTTTGTAATTCTGATAAATTGACAATTTGCTCTCATATTAGCAATATCACCATTACCTGTGTAACCCATTGAGGAGCGTAGACCACCAATTAACTGGTGTATCACATGCTCGACTGGTCCTCTTGCTGGAACTCGCCCCTCAATGCCTTCTGGAACATACTTTCGAGTGTCGCCCTGCTCAGATTGGAAGTATCGATCGTGAGCACCCTTAGACATTGCACCCACGCTTCCCATGCCCCGATAGACTTTGTATGAACGACCTTGGTAGAGGATGATTTCACCTGGTGCTTCATCTGTTCCTGCTAGGACACTTCCTACCATTACACAATCTGCACCCGCTGCGATTGCCTTAGCGATATCTCCGCTGAATTTGATTCCACCATCAGCAATAACAGGGATGCCTGCTTTCTTGCAAACTGCAACTACTGATTGAACTGCAGTTAGTTGAGGAACTCCTACTCCTGAGACGATTCGAGTAGTACAGATTGAGCCGGGACCGATTCCAACCTTGACGGCATTTGCACCCGCTGCGATTAGGGCTTCTGCGGCCGCTCCGGTTGCAACATTTCCAGCAATAATCTGAGCCTCAGCACCTGCTTGTTCGCGAATTTGACGAACCGTGTGCAAGACTCCGTGCGAGTGGCCATGAGCTGTGTCAACAACAACAACATCAGCACCTGCTGCAAATAAGGCAAGTGCGCGTTCAACGCCCTTCTCGCCAGTACCAGTCGCAGCAGCGACACGGAGTCGGCCGCGATGATCTTTACAGGAATCTGGATTATCGCGACTCCTCTGAATATCTCGAACTGTCATCATGCCTGAGCACTTTCCATCCTCATCGACCACGAGTAACTTCTCTATGCGGTGTTGGTGAAGGAGTTTCTTGGCCACTTCTGGGTCAACGTGTGGAGGAACTGTTACCAAATCTGTAGTCATCATTTCTGAGACGAGAATGTTATCATCTGCAACAAATCGAATATCTCGATTTGTAATCAAACCGACTAAGTTACCTTCATCATCTACAACTGGCATTCCTGAAAATCCATACCTGTCTTTTAGAGTACGCAATTCACCAATTGTGGTTTCTGGAGATACCATAACTGGGTCTAGAACCAAGCCGGATTCAAATCGCTTGACTGTATTCACTTTAGCTGCCTGGTCCTCAATACTCATGTTTCGATGAATTACTCCTATTCCACCAGATTGCGCTATTGCAATAGCCATACGTGATTCAGTCACAGTATCCATGGCTGCTGACATGATTGGAATATTCAGAGATATAGAAGTGGTTAACTGAGTTTTCAAGTCAACCTCGGCCGGAAGAACCGCTGATTCAGCGGGCAACAAAAGAACGTCATCGAAGGTCAGTGCCTCGGGTATGGTGTCGCTCGCCATTAGAGATGGCCCAGACCAACCATATATGAAAGATTCGTGAGTTAACAATTGAGGCTGTTTCAAACCGTTTCACATACGACGCGCTTGCTCTTTGAGGCGTCGGATTCAAGAAGGATAGTTTGTCGCCAGCGGTCGGAGTCAATTGGCATGAGCGCAAGAACAGTACTCGGCTGGCGCGAGTGGATTGGTTTACCAGAACTAGAAGCCGGTGCAACCATGGCGAAAATGGATACCGGTGCTTGGTCAAATACACTCCATGCCGAAGAAATTAGTTTGAGTAATAACGGCATGGAGAACGTCGTAAGATTCCGTCTCGCCAAGAATGGAAATTGGATTGAACGCCCTCTATATCAGTGGCGTCGAGTAAGAAATACAGGAGGTCACGATACATTGCGTCCA
>DUIL01000111.1 GCA_013330385.1 Candidatus Thalassarchaeaceae archaeon | reverse complement strand
GCTTGCTTCGGCTGTAAGAATACAATCACACGCAGCCGCTACGAGTAATGCAGCATCAACCATATCGTGCCCTTGTCCAAGTGCTACCGCTAATGCGGTTGCTGCAGCATCGTGGAGGCCGATTTGCTGCTTGGGTGCAGAAGCACCGCATTCGAAATGTGTACGCTCACAATCTGCTTGATATAGTGTGATTCCATGAATTCCTCCTAATACAACCAAAGCATTCCAAGAATAGGTTTTGATTAATTTTTGGGCCGCACTATCTGAATCCTCACTTTCCAAACGGCGGCGCATTAATTCCATACCTCGCATTTCCACAATAACTACTGTAGCACCTCTGCTACGTTCTAGACCTGTGAGTTTAGGATCTACTATGACTGGAATGCCATGTTCTTTCGCCTTGTTAATCAATTTAGATGCCCCCTCTACATTTACTGCTCCTTTGTCATAGTCTGAAATTACAAGTGCGCAGCTGCCCTCTAATTTCTCCATAGCGTTGTCAACCAAGATGTGACTTACAGAGTCATCAATTAATTCAAGAGGGCCGCGATCCGCCTGTAATAGAATCTGGCTTTCATCTAAAAGACTCTCTCTGCTACCAAAAAATCGAATTTTTACCAAAGTATGTCGATTATCGACTACCTTCACTCCAGATATCGAAATGCCATCCTTCGATAACTCAGAAAGTATGGTGTCGCCTTCTCTATCATTTCCAACAAATGTATGAAAATCAACATCCATACCTATTGAATTAAGGCCGCGGGCAATGTGTGCAGCCGCTCCTGGGCTCTCATCTGTTTGGAATATCTTCAGCACCGGTACTGGAGCTATTGAATTGAGATTGTTGGCATATCCGTGATGATAACGGTCCAGCATAACATCTCCAACTAGAGTGACTTTGGAACCAGTCATTTTGTTCAAAGAAGAACGAAGCTTACGTAGGGTTTCTGTGCGAGATTCATCCATATCTTCCGCATTCATGGTTTATCCGAATAGAAGGAGATGAATGAGGTTTGGGGAACCGACTAACTCAAGGACGACTGTCTAACCGCCACATCATGAGTACGCAGACCTATGGTTGGACCTTTGACGGTTCTGCTGCAAATAGGTTAAGAGATAAATCTGCGATTGGTCGACCGATGGGTGAAGGCACATTATTACTCGCTCCTGCAGAAGTACTATTCTGCCACCATTATAGAAATACGCCTTTACCATCACCAGATTGGTTGGATTCTGTATTAGAAAATATGCCCTCGTTACTTTTTGAGTATTCTGTTCTTGAAGCTTTGCGGGT
Source organism: Candidatus Thalassarchaeaceae archaeon (assembly GCA_013330385.1). Lineage (GTDB taxonomy): Archaea > Thermoplasmatota > Poseidoniia > Poseidoniales > Thalassarchaeaceae > MGIIb-O1 > MGIIb-O1 sp12570u. The sequence goes on along the minus strand of DUIL01000111.1, from coordinate 1,235 downwards.
TCCTGGAAACAAAGTGGTTTTGCATTCAAATTTTGACGTATTCAATGTAGAATGTGATGTTGAATCATGGGGAGTTAGATGGTCTTCCGACCAAAAGCCAAATACTTCAGCACCAACTTCAGAAATTAGATGGTTTCACAGTAGTGATTTATTGAATCATTCTCAACTCTTAGAATGGGCTAATCGTGTTTCTGGAAAAAATAGGATTGCTGAAGTACTCATTGTCGACGATGAGTTTAGTGTCGTGACATACAGAGTCAAAGAAGTAAATCCAAACGGAGATATCCCTTGCAACAATTTACTTGGAGAATTAGCCAATATCAAAGGGGGGGTTGATGTAGATGGAGGTAGAATTTATCCTGCTGAAAATTGGCCCCATTCACAAATTGGAATACCTATAGAAGGTGGTATTTTTGTTGATTCAAATTTTTGTACAATAATTGATGACAAGTCAATGGATGAAGGGGCCTCTGTATTAGTAGACTTGCTTATGAGAGGTTTACACCCTAGGCCTGGATTCAAATATGGAACTGAATGGAGGTGTTATGACAAAATCATTGGAGAAGATCATGCACCATTCTTAGTCACACTTCCCTCAAAAGTACCAAGTGATTGGGGAGGAGCCTGTTTAGCATCAAGATTAGCTTCGGGAGTTAACAAAACTTGGTTGATTCCCGTAGAAAATGGCCCTAATTGGAAATATCTGACTGTAATCAGACCTCCAAACGATGCACGTTGGTCAAGTCCTAATAGACGCTGACTAGATCAATTCATCTCTAGGTATTTCAGTTGGATTGTCATTTTCCTTTATTATTGGTTTTTTACCACCTGTAGTCAAAGAAAGTGCAAGAAGGAACAAAATAATCATAATTCCATTACTAGGTTGAGAAAGCCAAGCAAGTGGGCTATCTCCATTGAAAGAAGATTGGGCTGTGAATTCAACAGGTATTCGTTGTTCAAGACCAAATGTATCAACAAATACTAATTCACCACGAGCCAACATTCCAGGTGTTAGTAAATTGTCAGGTTCCACCTCTAATATAACCGCAGGACAAGCCAATAACTCACCTTGTGTTTGCACAGTAGCAATTCTAGAAATTGCCCCATCTAATGCGATTGAATACGTTCTAGGGCCTTCTCCTTGACAATTGGGGCGAAGAGTAATCTCAGATGGTTTATCCCAAGGTATTACTGCTTCAAGAACATCTGTACTTAATCGGTGGCCAACACTATAC
>DUIL01000118.1 GCA_013330385.1 Candidatus Thalassarchaeaceae archaeon | reverse complement strand
TCTGAATTATGGCTAGTTAATCCTCCACCACCATCAACTGCTCGTGCCACCTGAACAGACGCGACACCTCCTGTTGCTGAACCAATCCCTGAGTCTCTGAACTCAAAACCGTCCATTCTCCATGGTGACCAAGTTGCTGATTTAGCCTGATGAAAACAAAACTTCTGACCGCTAAATATTCTATCAGGATTGATTGTCTGATTGGGAAGATCCATGTTATGATCAATTGTAGTTATATGTTCAGCCGGCACACCAATTTCGATTACTTGGAGCCCATCACCCGACTCAAGAACACGATGACGAATCTCTGGAGGTTGAACTAAGCAATCGCCTGCAGTAAGAGTAATCGCAGGTCCCTGATCTTCGTATACTACCTTGACCCAGCCTCTGTAACAATAAATCAACTGGAATCCAACAGTGTGGTAGTGAACCATGTCAGGAACTGGGCCAGCATCGGGAATTCGGATATGCGAGGCAATGATGCTACCTCCAAGACGACCGGGAATCAGATCGCGATACTGCATTCCTGCACGACCAATTATCCAAGGGGATTTGTCCTTCAGCCGACGAACAACGAACTTGTGTTCAGTTGGAGGAGTGATTAGAGGAGGGTTTGCATCCACCAATTCAATTCGAGTACCATTCGGTGCAATCAAAATTTGCTTTCCCTCATCTATAGCATCGGGGTTCTCACAAAGAATCCTCAAAGTCCCAGGATCTTCACTTACACCATTCTCTAAACGTATTCTCAGTCCATGACCTGAAAGGACTACTATTGAAGGATTATCTGCGGGAAATATCATTTCTAACTTGAAGCCAAGTTTGTTAGTATAGAAAGACAATGCCTCTGTAATGTCATCACATGGAAGTCTGATTTCTGCGGCTCTAATATTCTTCGAATTTTCCATGAGATGACGCCCCGTTGATAATTTCGAAGACAAATGTATGTTTAATCCATTGTGTAGAGAGCCTAGTCCTCTCGGTCAACGCTAAAAGGGAGAGGGCGGTCGCCCGCCTCGCTGAGGGTCAAATTATGGCAGCAAGAGCAGATATGTGTACTTCGTCGGGACTACCTCTAGTAGAGGCAAAAAGTACTGCTTTTCCATGTCCTGATTGTGGAGAATCTATCGGACGCAGTGAGCGTTGCAGAGTTCAAGCAGTCAAGTATATCTGTCCCGGATGTGGATTCGAGGGACCCTGATTCCTTGGGAGTTGTTCTATATGGGACATGTCGTTGTAAAATACAAGGTAACTATTGACCAGCCTGAAGAAGGTCGTCCTGATTATGAGGGCATAGCATCTGTAATTTCTTCAATGGAAGAAGTTCAAGCCTGTGAAATCAAACCTCTAGCATTTGGAATGATGTTTATCGAGGTTCAAGCCGTACTCGGTGAAGGAGAAGGAATCGTTGACGGTTTTGAAAATAGAGTTAGAGAAATGAATCAAAGTGTCGGTCAAATTGAAGCCCTAGAAATGGGTCGTCTGTGATTCAGCCACAACCATTTCACTCTAACTTCTTATTTTTCATCTTAGTAATGATCCAATGGGGATCGCATGAATTCCCGCATTAGAACGGTAGCGTATGTACCGGGTGGAAGTGTAAATCTCAATCTCAAATCTGCACCATCAGGATGCCAACGGTCACCCTCAATTGGCCCGGCGACCCAACGATTTGATGTAGAATCCTCAGGCATCGAGGGTGCTTCCTCAACAGAGAATGTACTGAAAGTAACCGTGAGAGGACGACGAGTTCCTGAAGTGGTAAGATTAGGGATTTTCTTAACTCTCCAATCAACATCAGAAAGATTCGTTCTTTCCAACGCTGCTAATTCATGAATTCCGGGTTCTTCTTGAGCAAGTGCGGAATCTCTACCTGGTAATGGTCCTGTAACCGCTAATCTGCCTATGCGACAATTCCGCCTACAGCGTTCGAGATTTGTTTTACTGACAAGTGCCATCTTTGAAACATCGATTCGTCCACTCGCTTGTACAGGGGCAACTAAATCACCTATTTCGGGCTCAAGTAAATTGAGACCTGCCTCAATTCTAAGTGCTAATGAATGATTGAATGCTAATGATTGTAGAGAATGAACCATCAGAAGTTGAAGGGAAGGAGGGAGGGCGCGAAACGCCTTGACCCAGTCGTCCGGCTTGACTAAAAGTGCTTCAAGAATATTTCTTTCATATCCTAGATGTTTAGGGACAATATCGAGGCAGGCCTCTGGTTCCTTAGTTTCAAGCCACATATTTCTAAAGTTAGCTACATCTTCAGTCATCTTCAACCCAGGCATTCCTAGATACAAATCTACTGCTTTCTCAAAATCTCCTTCAACTACTGCTCGACCCACTTCTGGAGTCACGGGTCTTGTAGAACCAAATCTTTGAGGCCCAATCCAATTAGGAAATGCATCGGCCCCAAGCCTCTCAGCCATCCCATCACGAATATCTAAGACTCTCTGCATAGCATCCTTCGCTTCCAATGGATTGCCCGCCTCATCACAACAACCCCTAACTGTAATTGTGAATCGATTTCCGTCATGATCACTCATCCCCACTTTTTGATGTGTACGTCCAAGAATCTCCAACTCGGAATCGGGTATATCTACGGACTCGACTTTTTTCCGAGGTGCATCAATAACAAGAATTTGGGTTGTGACGGCTCTTTTGTCCTTTAATCCCGAACAAAATATTCTATTCCTATTGATTTTACATGCTCCTGCAAGTCTACGAATAAATCTATTAGTTTCCCAATTAGTCAGAGTTGCGCGAACAACTGTGAATCGGCCTTTGGAATCGAGAGCTGGAACTCTCGCAACTTCTTCAACTCTGAAATCTTCAATTCTTACCTTCAATAATCCGCCGATACCAGCGGCATCATAAGTCCATTTTGATAGACCGAGATTTTTCTCGATTTCAGATTGAGACATGTTTCCACCGACCTCAGTTAGCGAGGCCAGCGAACTCCTTGGCAATATCTGCACATAGGTCCTGTACAATCTTGTCTGCCTTCGCACCCTTCTTAACGCGAACAAAGAGTTCTGGCTCATCCAAATCGGGATGACCTGTGAAGTAATTTGCATACTCTACCTTTGGATTAGCATTCAAACGAGAACGGAATAATTGGAGAGTTGTGTGATCTTCCCCAATCAATCTTAATCGAAGTTCGGACCCTTCGTTCTTTAGCAGTTTTACTGGCATGACGGCCGCGCCAATGACCGCCCCCTTTTGAGACCTTTCATGTAATTGCTGGACCCCCTAGGGTCCAAATAACTGTTTAATTAAGTAGCGGGTGGCTTTGGGTGAGCCGATGTTAGGCTCTGCCGAGTCCAAGACCCGGGCCGCGGAAGCCTTTGAGAAGGCCGCTTTAGGAATAATAATTGCAAGTCTGTTGCTAACAATCGGAACAGGGCTTGCTTTGAGTCCACTTCCTGAATTCCAAACCGACCTCTCAGCATTTTCTCCAGCCTCAGATGCTGATGCAGCAGAAGAAAGACTGGATGCTGTGATGACTGCATCACCTCATCGCATCTATGTCCATATTGAACCAAATCAAGAAGGGGCAAATGTCCTTGAAATGGGGGCACTTCAGCAACTTTCTATAGATCTGGATGCAGTGGATTCCCTATCTTCTGGAAAAGATAATTTCATCATTTCACACATCAATGCGGCACAGATATTGAATGTTGCACTCGAAGAAAGAGATTCACAAGGGCGCGATATTTCCGCATTCAATAATTGGGAGGAGATGCTTGATTCTATTGTCGAAGATGAGGAATGTATAGATGCAATTGGTGATGATAGAGCAATTGCAACGGCATCTTTTGCTAGATCCGTAATGCTGCATGAAGACTTTGATTATGACCCCGTATGTAACTGGTTAGCAAATGGAAAGACAGGAGACCCTACTCCGTCAGCATCCAGTACTATGTGGATTATTGAGATAAGTGGCGACTTATCGGCAGATGAACGTCTGCAGAAATCACTTTTGATTAAATCAACACTAGAAAAGAGAGCCAGTGCCCCGGATTCCGCTTTGAATTATGGAGTTGTGTCGGATGACATTGTGAGCAACGAAATCAATGAATCCACTTTGGATAATTTGGTTTGGCTTCTGATTATCTCAATTTGTGTTGTAGTCCTTGTTCTAGCTATTGCTTTCCGTTCACCACTAATGGTCGCTGCTCCACTCACAGGACTTTCTGCTGCACTTATCTGGACATACGGCATCATGACTCTAGTTGGTGTTGAATTCTCAATCCTTGAAGTTGCAGTTGCTCCGGTAGTCTTAGGTCTCGGCATCGATTATTCGATTCATCTGCAGCGGTCTTACGAGAAAGCAAGACATGAAACAGATTCGCCAGCAATGGCTTGGATTCAATCATTCTCTAGTTTGCGCATGGCTCTGACTCTCTCTGTAATTACAACCGTATTCGCGTTCTTGGCAAATTTCCTTTCACCTCTACCTCCAATCAAAACATTCGGTATGACTCTAGCACTCGGTGTGGTGTCGGCATTTGTAGCGAGTACACTTACAGTAGGGGCTCTGCATGTAATAGTTGA
>DUIL01000102.1 GCA_013330385.1 Candidatus Thalassarchaeaceae archaeon | reverse complement strand
ATTAGCTTCTACACTGAGATTATTCTCTCCATCATCACTATCAAATAGTAATGAACCAGTGCCATGCATTTCGAATATTTGGCGAGTAATTTCAGTTCCTTCATATGTTTCATTCATCCAAACATGATCCAAATCTAGATTCAGAAGAATTTGTTCATCACCCGTGTCTGCATTCAAGAAAAGGCTGCCATTACCCAGTTCACTCGAAGTCAAACTTTCTCCAAGCCTCTTTTGCCACCCCCGTCCTTCAAAATACAGACTTGATGTATTTTCATCACCACCCTCTAGAGACCACGTAGTCTCCCGTGTAATCTCGTGGTCAGCTACAGGTTGATTCCACATTGTCATATCTAGAGAACGGGAACACGTCGCTTCGGAAGTTTCGACAGTAATATCAACTTCATCTAGAAATTCAGGTTGATTATCTAATGTGATGTCAATTTCTCCACCAGCTACTACGAATGATGAATCTGCTTCTGTCCCAATAATCACACTATCTCTAATATGACTCAAATCAACAGTAACAGCGCTTGGTGAAGTTCCATTTACAAACGCTGGCTCAAATTCAACACGGTATCTATGAATGATTCCATAGGACCAATTCAGACCATCCGCAGACATCCAATCTGAATCCCAATCCACAAGAACAGTACAAGTGCGCTCAGGTTCTCCTTCATCCGCTCCAACCATTCCACTCATTGGAGCGAGAATCATTAGAGATAGGAGAAGAGCAGTCAGATATTGGTTCTGCACAACACGACCCAATTCCCTCATCGTTTGAACGCTCCCCCATCATGATTGCCAATTAGGGGCAGAAATTAGAACAATGGTTCTTCCCAATCGTCTTCTTCATCTTCATCAGTCATACGCTCTTTCCAGAGTGAAGATGGGACATCTTCGTAGATGCCCGCATAAGGATCTTCATCCTCTTTTGATTGTGAAGCTTCATTCATTGCACGTCGGGCGAATTCCCTTGCATCAGGTTTGAACTTCCAATAGTGTATTCTCCACTCTCTTCCATCCCAGAGTGTAGTCTCTTCAGATTCTGTAGTTAGAAGGTCGTAATCTTGTAGTTGGTAGAACAGGTTTCGGTCAGTAGGTTCTAGAGCATTGTCAATAATTCTATTGGAAAATCCAAAGAAACCAAGAGCGTGCTCGGCTATTGACTCAGCTACTATGACTTCCATATCGATGTCAACCTTGCGTCGAATTGCAAGAGTCAACTCTGCTAGTGTCATACCCATCGCATCTTCCTCCTGTAATAGAATATGAAAGCCCGTTCTATATCAACAATCGCTTGTTCAGATTACGAATCAGATGTATTCTATCCGAAGTCATTAATCGAAACTGTATTTTCGCAAATCCATGGAAGATGATGCGCCATCTACCTTTCTTGGTCTTCCCGAGGATGATTTGGCAGCTTTTGATATCGCAATTCTGCCTATTCCATTTGAGATGACAACAAGTTGGGGTGAAGGTACAGAGCATGGACCTGCTGCCTGTATTGCAGCCTCTTCACAAGTCGAGTTATTCGATCCGTTGCTTCCATCCGAACTCCCCTGTGGACTTAGTTATCATACTGCAACGGCATGGTCTTCAGAAGCTCCTTCTTTACTAGAACAGTTGTCTTCAATCAAAACATATCTCCAACCATGGATGGATGGTCAGGTTTTCCCTCTGATATTAGGCGGTGAACATGGTATTCTTCCTCCGATTATTGAGTCTCTTTCTGTTCATCCAAAACTCACGGATGGTATCTCTAATCTCACAATTATCCAAGTCGACGCTCATGCCGATTTGAGAGATTCACTCAATGGTGAGAAATTCTCTCATGGAACTGCTGCTCGCCGTGCTCTAGATCTTGGCATAGGGAGTTTGCTACAGATTGGAATTCGAGCTCTTTGTCAAGATGAGGCTGAATTTGCAAATGCCGATAGTCGAGTTGAAACCTATTATGCTCGTGAATTATTCAATCCTATCAATGAATTTGAGGGTTGGAATCAATTGTTAGACAGAATAGATGCTCTAGAGGGCCCCGTTTGGCTCACTTTCGACATTGATGGGTTAGATGGTTCACTCGTTCCAGATACAGGAACGCCAGTCCCGGGTGGTCTGAGTCACTGGGGCGCGGTAGAGATAATTGAGCGCATGTTTGCATCAAAGGCAGATATTCTAGGGGCGGATGTTAATGAAATTGCACCAGGTGCAGATAGCCCCTTGACAGAATTCAATGCTGCTCTCATCGCAACCAAGATACTTGCTTGCCATACTGCAACATTACTACACGCAAAGGGCGAATGATTGTAGGTATTAACCCCCACAGCGGCGCTATGCGCCGCTTGGTTACAGCATTCGTGGTCGCTTCGATGCTTGCTGTTTCCGCCGCTCCAGTGGCCACTGCCCAGATTGGTCAGCCGGATATTATTCAGGAGCATTGGTATCATTCCTATGCAACCCTAACCCTAGATGTCAATGCTTGGGCAGATGATTACCCCGAAATTGTCAATCTACTAGTCGTGGGTCAAACCGAATTAGGAAGAAATCTCTGGATGTTGCAAATTTCTGATTGGAGTCAGGAAACCAAACCGAATGGAACTCCAAAAGAGGTGGTTTACATCGATGGTGGTCATCATGGAAATGAGCACTTGGGTACAGAGCTTGCCTTCCTGGTTGCAGAATTTTACATCGAGGGTTGGGGGAATGGGGATCAAGAGGTAATCGATATATTGGCGACCACTGAGTTGCACATCCTCATCATGCTGAATGCAGACGGTAATGACCTCGATACGAGATGGAATGTCAATCAAGTGGACCTGAATAGGAACTATGACCACTACTGGAATACCTGCCCGACGAGCCAGCCTGGAAGTAGTGCATTCAGTGAATCCGAAACTCATTCGAATTCGATTTATATGAACGAGGTAGTACCTCATGCTGACCTGTATATCACAATGCACACAGGAGTTTGGATTATGCTCTACCCTTGGGGTAAATGGCCTGAGCAGCCTTCGGACTGGGAACTTTTTCATTTCATTCGAGATGATGTGCATGCAAACATATCTGACATTCCAATTAGGAATGCAAACCAAGGACTCTATCCAAATTGTGGAACCAGCCGAGATTACGGCTACGGTGTAATGGGATACCCGACTTTCACCTTTGAAACCGACGATGAGCAATTTCTTCTTGGATCTATAGAAGCGGTATCAGAGAGGCTGGGTGAAGAGCTCGATGTAATGCGCTATCTTATCCAGAATGTTTGGTATTGGCGCGCTCGCTTGGTTGTCGAAAGCATCGAGATAAAGGGTAATGATATCGAAGCTCACGTGGTAAATTTAGGCCGAGCGAGCACGACGAATGCTACGTTACACTATTCTAATTCAAATGGTGAATTACTTTGGCATTCATCCTTATTCGGAGTGAACGCGACTAACGAAACAAAGGTTACTCTAGATGGTAGAAATCTAACACTTGTCGATGACGGAAATTGGAGCATACATTACCAGAAGAGAGTAATCGATGCGTCCCAATGGGTGGAAGAGAATTTCGAC
>DUIL01000188.1 GCA_013330385.1 Candidatus Thalassarchaeaceae archaeon | reverse complement strand
TTTATCACCTCAATATAGATAGAAGAATGGGAACACTAGTACCCAAATTAAGTCAACAAAGTGCCAGTAAAGTCCGAAGTACTCTATTGATACTGCATTCAACGGAGTGTAAAGGCCCTTCCAAGCCTTGTAAGTCATGTAAGTAAGTCCAACGATTCCGGCAGCAACGTGAACACCGTGCGTTCCGGTGGTCACGTAGAATAGGGATGCTGAGACCTGAACATTCGCAGTCATATGAGCACCATTTGAATAGTGCTCTAGATTACTAATATCGTGGCCAGCCAACTCATATGCATGCAAAGTATGATCATCGATTACGTAGTTATGGTGTTGGTAATGATCTGCATTAATCGTGTACCCTTCATTCACTAGAGATACTATATCATGCTCATGAATATGTATGAATCCAAGATCTATTTCCGGAATATAGAATCCAATAAACCACTCAATCATTTTCATAGTTAGGAACAGAACTGCTAGACACCATGTACTTCCCAGATATCGAAATACCTTCTTTCGACGAACCTCTTCATCTAAATCAGCCATCTTTGCGTATCGAAGTGCCTGCACGATTGTGAATGAAGAGATAATCAGAGCAAAAGTGTTGATTGCACCAGGTGCAATATGCCAGAAAGAACTCGCGATTAGATGACTTGCCGGCTCAAAGCAAGTTACAACGGTCCCGTCAATCCACTCTCCTTCAAGGAATAGTGTCTCACAATTTTTTATTCCTTGACGATAACGCATGTAAGTACTGAACAAGGATGTGAATATCATCATCTCAGACATCAAAAATACCCACATCGCCACCTTGCGAATTTGAATCTGCCTGAATGGGGCTCCGGTTGCTCGAGGATCGTATGAACCATCAAAAGAAATATCCTGTCTCCACCAAATGAACATGGAGAACCCAACAATTGCTAGACCTAGTAGGATTGCTGGAATATATCCTGGGTGATAGGTGCCATAGCTCCATGCTTCGGCTAAGAAATATAGGAAAATTGCTACACCCATTGCAAGGAATAATGGCGCGAATGAGTTGTGTGGAGCCCCATGGCTCCAATCATGTGGACCCCATGGACTTGGATGATGATCATGATCATCGTGACTGTCGCTCAATGACTCACCTCCTCTTCATCTTCAGGAACCATCAATCGATTAAACCAGGCTCCAAATCTACTAGGCTCGTTTGCAATATGCTCGTTTGCGTCCTTGAGTACAGGTCGATTGTGCCAGTCAAATGAGGGGGTTGGTGGTGGAGATGATGTCATCCACTCAAATGACCAGCCGCCCCATGGGTCTGCTGGTGCTTTTTCCCCGCGAGCTAAAGTTAGTACTAGATTGGCAACTAAGAAGAAGTTCGAGAAGAAGAAAAGGAAAGCACAGACTGAGATAAACATGTTCCAATCTGCTGCCCACTCAGGCAGTGCTGTGAAATCATCAGTACTGATGAAGTAAGTGTGCTGCCTTCGAGCCATTCCAACAACACCAAGGCGATGCATAGGCCAGAAAATACCGTTGTAGGAAATGAATGCGGTTAGGAAGTGAAGAGTCCCTAGACGCTCATCCATCATTCTACCAGTCATCTTAGGATACCAGTAGTAAATTGCAGAAAAGAATCCGAAGAGAGTGCCTCCAACTAAGACATAGTGGAAGTGAGCGATAACGAAGTAGGTCTCGTGCAAATGAACATCCATTGCGACGGCGGGGAAGAACATTCCAGAGATTCCTCCTAATGTGAAAGTCACAAGGAAACCTAGAGCCCACAGAGTATGCGTACGATATACAAGAGAGCCACCATGCATAGTTTTCAGCCAATTGAAAATCTTAATTCCAGTTGGAACTGCCACTAACATCGTAGTCAGCATAGTGACGAATCTCAGAGTTGGCGACATACCTGATGTGAACATGTGGTGTCCATACACAATGAATGAGACAACCGCAATTCCGGCCATTGCATAAATCATCGAACGGTATCCAAAGATTGAACGTCGGGCTGAAGTTGCAATTACTTCTGAGATTACACCAAATGCTGGAATTATCACCACATACACTTCTGGATGACCGAAGTACCAGAATAAGTGGCTCCAAAGAAGAGGATCTCCTCCTGCTGCAATATCATAGAAAGCAGTTGATATTGTTCTATCAAGGTACACTTGGATTAATCCAACACCAAATGCAGGAATAGAGAGGAACAAACACAAGTTAGCTACTAGGACAGACCAAGTGAACAAAGGCATCTGCATCCAGCCCATACCGTCTGCACGCATGACTGCGATTGTAGTTAGGAAATTGATTCCAGTCAGAGTAGATGATGCGACCAACATAATTTGCCCTGCAACCCACATCGTTACGCCATGATGAGCTCCACCACTTACCACGTAGGGTGCGTATCCAGTCCAACCTGTGTCTGCACCTTGGCTGGTGAAAACACCAGTGAAGATTAGTATGGCAGCAAATGGCTGTAACCAGAATGAAAGTGCATTGAGTCTAGGAAGAGCCAAGTCCGGTGCACCAATTTGTAGTGGAACTATCCAGTTAGCAAATCCGTTAATCAAAGGCATTGCAGCAAGGAAAATCATCACTGTACCATGAAGTGTGAAGAACTGGTTGTATTGATCTTGAGAGATGAAATCATTACCTGGTGTAGCGAGTTGGATTCTAATTAGCATGGCCATAATTCCACCAAGGCCAAGGAAGAAAAGACTGGCTACGAAATACAATGTTCCAATCTTTTTGTGGTCTGTACTGGTCAGCCACTCGACCACATAGGGTGCTAGATGCTCCCAATCGAAAGTTTCGGGACTGGTGCGGTAGAATCCGTACAATAGAGTAGCAGCAAGCATTACGATGGAAATTATAATCAGAACTCCGAGAACCTTGAATGGATCTGCTGGTTCAAGACCTGGCCCTAGTGAACCCGCAACCGACATATCTAGACGATTCCAGTCATCATCGTCGGATTGAGTTCCATCACCATTTACTGAATTTGTATGTAGAATGAAGTCAACATCTCTTCCGTGACTTGGTGCAATCCATTCAACTGACCAAGTTCGGAAATCATTTCCCGCCTCTGTGTGTGTAATCTCATTCGGTGAACGTGTTTGAACAGTAGCGTCTTGGACTGTGAATTCTCCACCAGAAGTCCAGAGATTGAATCCACCGGAATTGACTCCACCCTCTGCAGGACCACCAGTCATTGAAATTGTCAGGGTATATGTTTCAGATGCATTGTACTCAGAAGGAAGTCCAGAAATCGATGGAGTAACACCTGCATCAGAACCTCCGTGACAGTTACACCCTGCAGTCTGGATTGAGTCACCACCAATACCACCTGGAAGTGAGTTAACCGCAGGTGATACGACCATTGCGATTGAAATTAAGATTAGAGCAACCATGCTTCGCGTGACAAATGTTTTCGTCTGCATACAAACACCTCTCAAGCGTGAACGCTAACTCCTGCAATCATGTATGCGTGGTTATCACCACAATACTCAGTGCATAATAGAAGAAAATTTTCGACGTCGTCGGCTAACACCCATTGACTCGTTATCTCACCATAATGGATATCTTCTTTGATGCCATGAGATACAAACCACGGAGCGTGAGTTACGTCAGTTGAAGTCATTCTAGTAAGGTACGCCTCACCTGCTTTGATTTCAAGGAGAGGTTTGTCATTTCCCTCTATATCCACAATACCATGTGCACAGATATCGGCGTCTAAATTGTAGCAATCAAATTCCCACGACCACTGAAATCCAGTTATACCAAATATATGATAACATTCAGCCCTATATACTTCATCAGTAGAATCCCAATATAGGTTTGAAGATTCACCAGATTCACACTCATCTCCGAAGTATCCATCTTCTGCATTAGGTGAAGACCAGATGTTATCCAAGGGTGCCCATGAGATGAATGCAAGATAAACAATAAGCAAGAA
>DUIL01000045.1 GCA_013330385.1 Candidatus Thalassarchaeaceae archaeon | reverse complement strand
GGGCTAACGCCATCCACTGCCGAGTAATCCCTAACTCCAGAGTGCCTTTGAAAATCCACCTGCAGGTCTCGCAGAGTTTGTATTTTATCGGCAAATCTTCCAAATCTAGGAACACCCGTTGCATACAACAAATGGTCCTCAAAAACAGCAAATTTTGGAGGATTTGGTATTGTATAATCTCCTCCATATTCTGCTGCTAGAAAGTTGTGAACCTGAGCGGTAGTAAATTCGTGTGAATAACCTCCATCTACTTGTGCAATTACTGCATCCCCCGGTTTCACAAAACCACGTTTACCATTTTGACCGAGTAATTTGTTTGAGATAATCTTCTCAGCCATTGTCATTGGAATTGGATTTGTACTTATTGCCGGTAATGCAACCCCCCCTCCCTTCAATTGCTTAGCAAAAGGCAAAATCCCTCCATTTTCTACAATCATTTTAGTTACAGCATCATACTTGTTGGTGAACTCGTTAAGAGATATGGTTTCTCCATTTTGCAGCCTCTCCAACATAGCGTGGTCGCCCATCAACTGTCCAAGATTGATATTATTCCGTTCGTGTATTGGGGCAAAGGATGCAGCAATAACAATACGAATTCCAGACCACCTTTCGCATTGAGCCGCAGTTTCTCGGCTACTACCAGTTCCTTTGCGGTGGCCGCTTACGATAACAGAGAATCCTCCGTCCATCAATGCTTTTTCTTCAAAGACACGCTTACCATCGTGAAGTAGGCCCGCATACGCATTTTCAGCTAATATGGCAGGATCATGATCAAAGCAGACCCATGCAGGAGTCATCACGTCTGTATTGATATCATCTAGAAGATCATTGACACTAAGATCCTTCATTCTCAAATCCAATCCTTCATACAACTGTTGTTTGATGAGATCAAGATCTTTAGTAAGAAACAGAACTCGCGATTCGGCGTCTAGTGACACTTCAGAGGGTGGCCATTGTGCACTCATTTTTCCCTCTCCTACAGCACCCCCAAGATACGTTGCTATTTCACCCTTAGTGAAGTGCAACACAGATTAGTAAATTACAATATTATTGGTTAACTATAGTACTCTAAGATTTAAATAAGAAGTCATTTGCGAATATATTACCTTTCTCACGAAAGGAGGATGAGAGTATGTCAGAATATTTAGTCGAAGACATTGTGAAGTGTAGCGAATGCGGGTCGAGAAATCTCAACAGAGACGAGACCCGAGGCGAGGTCGTCTGCGACGACTGCGGCCTTGTTTTAGAAGATAAGGTGATAGATCAGGGTGCCGAATGGCGCGTATTCAGTCCAGAACAGGGCGACCAGCGTGCACGTACTGGTGCACCAATGACCGTGATGCTTCACGACAAGGGTTTGTCAACAGATATTGACTGGCAAAACAAAGACTATTCTGGTAAAACAATTTCATCCCGATACCGTTCGCAATTTTATAGAATGAGAAAGTGGCAGAAGCGTTCTCGAGTTAGCAATGCTACTGAGCGAAATCTAGCCATGGCATTGGCTGAATTGGATAGAATGGCAAGCCGTCTTGATTTACCTAAGAGTATCCGAGAAACCGCTGCTGTGAATTACAAAAAGGCAGTTGAGAAGAGACTGATTCGGGGCCGTTCAATCGAAGGTGTAGCTGCCGCGTCTCTCTATGCAGCCTGCCGTCAGTGCAACAACCCTCGAACACTTGATGAAATTGGTGAAGCAAGTCGAACCGGACGAAAAGAAATCGGCCGAACTTACCGCTTCATGGTACGTGAATTGAAGATGAAGATTCCACCAACCAAGCCAGAGGATTACATTCCACGATTCTGTTCAGGACTCGATCTTGATGCAGAAGTGCAAGCTAAGGCATACGAATTGATTGCCAAGGCTCAAGAGAAGGAATTAACCAGTGGTCGTGGACCAACTGGAATAGCCGCTTCAATCATTTACATTGCAAGCGTTCTTTGTGGTAAGCGTCGAACTCAGCGCGAGGTTGCTGAGGTCGCGGGTGTTACAGAGGTCACAATTCGAAACAGGTACAAGGAACTCATCCAAAACCTGAACATCGAGTTAGAGATTTGAATTAGGTGGCCTTTTGATGGCCAGACGCGAAGGCAAGGCACTTGTCTGGCAGCGAACTAATGAGCGACTAGGAGAGTCAGTTAGGGATGCCTATGAGATTGCACCTCTCCCTAATCCTCCTCTAGAATTACCAGATTTTCCAGCCATACCTCCTCGTGATTCTGAATCTTTAGTTCGGCAAGCAATGGGAATTTTCTCAGTTGATAGACAAGGTTTCGAGATTCGATTAGTAGAAATCACCGATCTCATTCTTCCCGATTATGTGAAAAGAGCAATAGATCCAGAAGAAGCCGAATCTCGATGGCTCGAAAAGAACGCAGATGAAATCTCGGAGAGAATATTAGTTCTCATTGCTCGTGATTGGCTAACTTCAGCACTGGATGAGCATTCACCCGATACAGATCGTTGGTACCTTGGTGTTTCATTGGTCACCGGCATTGCTCTATGTGGCTCAGATGTGGCTCGCGATGATTGTTATCCTCTAATCGAATCGATTGCATATGCAGTTACTCCAAGATCCCTTCCTTACTCTAATACATCAGGGCGCCACCAATTATCTTGGAATCCTGATAGTGCCACCAAAGCCTCATTCCCACCTCATCCTAGTGGGGTGATGGCCGCCACAGCAATTCTTGACACACTTTCCTTACGTGATTCATCATTACACAATGTACTACCTATTTGGCTTGAGAATCTTTCAGTATCATACTCTCTTTCCCCGGTTCTAGATATTTCTAATCGCGTACTCCAGGGGCTTAGTCAGGCTAATTCCGAATCGGCGCCGGCCTATGTCAACGCGGGGTTGCAATTACTACCCAATTTACCTGAAGAAGCCAAAGACATCCTCGTTGCTTGCTCAGAACATAGTGAACCACAAGCACGTCGCCGAGTAGCCGAATCACTACCTCGCATTTCTTCTGAATATCCCTCTTTTGCACTAACTCTTGCCGATAGACTTCTCAAAGATGAGGATGATTCAGTTGTGGTATTGACAGCAACCTTTGTGGGTTCTCTTTCCCGTACATCTAACGAGAATTTCATAAATCGTGCCTCCACTATTCTTGATTTAGGAAATCAAAAAGCAATCCAAAGAATTGTTGAATCAGGACTCAGGGACTATCTTTCTCAGAACGCAGAAGATTCCCACTCACTCCTCGTGAAGGCGTGGATTAATTCTTCAGAATTAGGGCGTTCAAGAGTTGCTAATTTGATTGTTGAGCAATTCAAAGTAAATCCTAAAGCTTTCTTGAAGACCTGTTCAGAAGTTCAACAATTAGATTCAGACTCAAATTCAGAACTTATCCGCTACATCGAGATGCGCAGCCCAGAAGCCAGGTCTCTTCTGAATTAATTAGGAGCAACCTGTAGTTGCCCCACAAGCATTGCACTTCAGACAGGTTCCATTCCGAACCATCTGACTACCTCCGCAGTCATCACAGATGTCTCCTGTGAAACCGCGTTCTCGAGCCAATCTTCGAATTCTCGCATCACTATTCTCAGTAGGGGTGGCGGCGGCTAAAGTCAATTGTACATCTCGGCGGTCACCTTGGACTCGCATGACTCCATCATCAGTCTGTTCAGGTCGGCTAATCGAGGTGGTTTCGAGATCTTCCGCAGATACGTGTGCCAAATCATCTCGGTTTAGGTGTTGAATAGCCAATTCTCTGAATATGTAGTCCACAATTGATGTGGCCATTTTCACCCGACCGCTTCCACCAGTGACCATACCACTAGGGTCAAACTTCTGGAATGTGAAGGATTTGACAAAGGCATCGAGAGGAACTCCATATTGTAAACCAAGCGATATAGCGATAGCAAAGTTGTTCATTAAAGCTTTTACTAGCTCACCTTCTTTACTTGTATCAATAAATATTTCTCCAATTTTACCATCTTCGTACTCA
>DUIL01000079.1:716-4944 GCA_013330385.1 Candidatus Thalassarchaeaceae archaeon | reverse complement strand
TGCGGAGCCGCATTGATACGGGGGTCATGAAGTGGGTATGATAGACAGATTTGGGCGAATCGCAGATACATATATGCGTGAGAAATCAAATCTCATTGAATCAGAAAATGAGAGACGGCGCGTCCACGTGGGCCATCCTTTTTGGCCTACTGAAGTACTACGAGATACTATTATCCTAGCAGCCATGATGATGGTTCTCTGTTTCTACTGTTGGTTAATACCACCGCCACTACATAGTGCTGCAGACCCATTCGCACAGGCTGGATTTGTATTCCCGGACTGGTATGTACTATTCTCATATGGTTACTTACGTTGGGGGGAATATCTACCTCAATTTGTAATACCTGCTGGACCTATTGGTGAATTCCTCGGTTCCCCTGTGATTTCTTGGAATGCCGCATGGTGGGGCGCGGCTCTGACTGGAATACCAGTTGGTATTCTAGCACTTCCTCCATTCTTAGGAGGTCGAGAAAAGCGCCCTGTAGAAGATCCGTGGTTTGCAACAGCAGGTGCTGTTTATCTCGCTCACGTTTGGTTCATCTCAGTATTCTCAATCAATATCTTCCTAGAATTATACGCCAAAGATCGTTCCGACTATTGTTGGGCTAATTCCCACCATGCATTGTTTTGTGGGAGACAGGCACCCTGGACCGCAGAGGTATTCAACGCCATACCATGGATGTTAACTGGGATATTCATATTTGCAGTATTGTATTTCTCAGTAAGATGGTTCTTGGTGAATTCAATAGGTGCTAGAGTCACCCCCTCGATGGGAAAGCGGGTCGCAATAGGGACTCTTGTTGTAGCCGTTCTAGTCTCAACAGTAACTTGGCCAATCTACGAAGGTGGTTTTTGGGATTATGGTGGCCTTGGAGCAATGGATGAGATTGAAGATTTAGAGAATATGCGTGGGCAACCAGCAGACACCTTAGTCCACTATGAAGAAGGAAATGTCTGGTCCGATTGGGAAGATGAATGTTTAACCTTCTCAGAAAGTTCCGAATTAGGTGTTTGGCACGAATTAGATGAGGGCACTGATCTAGCCAAGTGGTGTGTAATTCCTGCCATTCATTGGTTACAATGGAATCTATTCCAACCAACTCAAAATATCATTATTGACTTTGATGGAGTAAATGGACATCTCGATAAAGAAAATGGTAGAAATGGGGCTGGAGCAGATTTTAGTTATACTGGAAATTCAGATTCTTCAGCCATTACAGATACTTGGTCGGATACAATGTACATAGAAGATTTAGGAACCTCAACTGTATTCGTAGATATTGGTTGTAACTTCCGAACTACAGTAAGAAATGCGGGCTCCCATCAACAAACTCTCACTCTTTCAAATGAAGCAGGGAATGAGATTTGGAAAGCTGATGGGGAATGCGAAAGCACCACACTAAAACTACCAACAGGTCACTCCTATCATCTAGAATACACTGTGCACTCACAGGATGTCAACGAAAGTATCACTATGATTACTGATTTCTCTGCAGTTGCATTCCAGCCTTTACTCTTAGGAGATAGTGGGACTATATTACACAGAGACAACCTACCTAGTGATTCTGATTATAGTGCAATGATGCTTGAAAACCCCACATACCACAAGAATCCAAAAAGTCTTGATGCTAAATTGACTTACTCGATGTTCATCCCATGTCTTGGAATTGGCGCTATTGTTTACACATTAATGCGCAGTATGGCACGTGGATATGAATGGGAAATGAACAAGTGTTACGGATGTGATCTTTGTGATGACGCTTGCCCGGTTCGCCTATTCAATTCTGGAGATAAACTCAATATCATCTACAATACTTGGAATAATGAAGACGATGGTGTACCTCTATATTCTTGCTTGACCTGTAGTGCCTGTACCAATGCTTGTCCACAACTAGTAGACTACGACTCCTATGTGGATATTCGGCGTAATTTGATTGTAGGAGGGCCTCCTGCTGCTGAAATCCCTCACACAGTATTACAAGCTCTACTTCTTGCTGAAGCAGAGGATGATGCTGATGAGTCTTTTATGTCAGTTGAGGAATACTCCCTTGACTCGAGTGTAGGATACTACCCTGGTTGTGTAGATTATATCGACCAAGAAATGATTTTCAGTCATGTAAACAAAGGTTCAATGAATCTAGGTGAGACTACCGAAGCCGCTTTCACACTCTTTGGAGAAATGGAAAAGGAAGTCACGTACCTTGGTCGGGATTTCCTCAAGTGCTGCGGTCATGACCAGAAATGGCAAGGAATGACTGAAGTCTTTGAAAAATTAAAATCCTACAATCAGAAAAAATTAGGAGATAGTGGAATCGATACACTAGTTACTTCTTGCGCTGAATGCTTCCGAACCTTTGCCATGGATTACGAACTTGAAGATATGAAAATCATGCATACTACCGAATTCTTAATTGAAAATGGATTTGATATGAATCTTCAAACCTCTGAAGATGTAACAGTCACTTATCATGACCCTTGTAGATTAGGGAGACAAATGAATCTCTATGAGGAACCACGAGATCTCGTTCGAGCAATTGACGGTGTTGACCTAGTTGAAATGGAACACACTGGTGAAGATGCTCTCTGCTGTGGAGTATCAAGTATGATGTCATGCAATGAAAACAGTCGAGCGGTGAGAATGCAAAGATTTGACGAAGTAAATGCAACTGGAGCTGATATTATGCTAACTACATGCCCGAAGTGTGTCAGCCACTTTGAGTGCCTCAAGTTCGAGGGTGACCCACGCCATGACTTTGAGATTCTGGATGTAGTCTCCTTCCTAGCACGACAAGTGAATTCTAAGCAATCCTGAAATTCACAAGAATGTGATATAGGCAGAGTATAGAGAAAGAAACGCTGTTATCAAAACACCCCAAATGTTTGCTTTGGCCATCTGAGGATTCTCATAACCGAGAGCCACCAGCCAAAGAAATAAACCAATTAACCCAGCACAGGCGAATGATATCCATGCGACTTGTATTGAAAGAAATAACACCATGACTAACCAAATACTTGGACCTACGAGTAAACTGAGCCAAGCCATAGAATCATTGTGCCACGCAACCTCAGGGCTCGGGCTGTCATTCACGTTGTTACGAACGGCATCTCTAACATCAAGGTGACGAAATATCAGACCGTAGCCTTGAGAAGCCATAACCTACGGCATCACATCAGATGACTGACATTCCGGACCTTGCTGCGAGACGCATCAAGGAACAACGTCGTATACGTTTGGCAATGAATTCCTTACGCGCTGAAGAAGAAGCAAGTCTGAAGGGAGGGGATGATGCAGTAGCATGGGTAAAGGAAGACTTGTGCATAGGATGTGATCAATGTACTATAGTATGTGATGATGATGCTATAGAATTGTTTGATAAGCCTCTTGCTAGCTCAATAATGAAGGTTGAGGTAAACAGAAAAGCGAGAGTGCTTCGAGAACCATGTACTGGTTGCAAGCTATGTGTTCTCGCCTGCCCTACTGATGCAATCATTATGATAGATAGGTGATAATATGACGGAAAAAGAACCTATTAGATTTGGAGCAGAATTCGGACCTAAGCGAACCGAGAATAGCAAAGGTGTAGGATTATCGACATACAAGACTCTAGTCTGGGTGTCTAATCTTGGAGGATTAATTCTCTTTGCAATTGGCTTAGAATTGATAATGGTACTACAACAATTCTATCTAGGTCTAGCATTTATTGTTGGAGCTGTAATTATTGCTGTTTGGCCTTCGAATTATGAGATTGTAGGTATGGAAGTTCTAGACCCTGGTTCACCCGATGAAGATTCAAACAATTATCAAAAATGACAACCCATAATGGAGAATCTAGTAGGATTTCGGCCAATCACTAACATCCTCTAACACAGACAGAAGATCTCCAGAGCGCATTCTAGAGGAATCTGTCAAATGCATTGCGTGGAATAGACGTACACCAATAGCCATATCGGGCTGTTCGTGCAATTGTTTGCTTATTTTTCCGTATTCACTAGCCCATTCAACAGCCCTTGGACGTAATTCCTCAATCAATTGAGAAACTAGTGTTGGGCTTGTTGCAGTTCCAGCAGGAAGTTTTGGTCTTCTGACTATCTCTTTAGGCATATTTGTGAGATTTGCTGCCGCCCGCAAGGCCATTTTTTCATCATCTGCTGAGATTCGCCAGTTTAGTGGTAAACGGTTTGCCATAATGCAGTGTTTAGAAGAAAGAAACGGAACACGCGCTTCCAA
>DUIL01000079.1:0-318 GCA_013330385.1 Candidatus Thalassarchaeaceae archaeon | reverse complement strand
CCACGGGTCTGTTCAAATTCTAGTGCATTAGTTAGATTATTCATATTTATTTCAGGAGAGATTGATTCCGACGACCATGCCTTGCCAGCCCCTCTCTCCGAATCTGGGATTTCTATTCCATCAGCGAGATCCATACGCTTACGAATCAAAGATGCATGTTTAGAGAGATTACGATATCTAGGATATCCTGCATGTAATTCATCCGCCCCCTGACCACAAAGGGCGACTGTTACTTTACCCCTCATTAGCTCAAACACCGACTGCCAAAATAGTACAGTAACATCTAGATCCTCGCCGTGCCAGGCGAATTTAGGAAGA
>DUIL01000105.1:1354-8868 GCA_013330385.1 Candidatus Thalassarchaeaceae archaeon | reverse complement strand
AGGTCCTGCTGTAGTTAGCGTCTACACGACTTGTCAACCTGAGCACGGAGTTGCCGACAACGCCAGTTACGAGCGTAGTAACATGGCATTGAAGACACGAACTTGGCCTATTTTCATCTATGATCCAAGAAAGGGTCCACGCTTCAAGGATAGTTGGGATTTGCGTGGCAATCCAAGTCCGAACAAGGATTGGCATCGTGTCCGTGATGAGAATGGTGAATTCCAAGAATTGAAGTTCAGAGACTTTGCAATAGGCGAAGGAAGGTTCTCAAAGCAATTTGGTAAAGATGGTTCACCCTCTGAAACAATTTTGATAGGAGAGGGTGACCGACTTGCTTTCTGGAACAGATTACAGGACATGGCAGGAATAGAACGGGTTATCGAAGAATAATCCTGATCAATTTCTATCTGAAATAGGAATGGTATAACACTGGTGAGTGGTTCTAGTCCCAGATACAGTAATTGAAGAGTCGCCGGTTACGCAACGGCTTCCCTTCCATTTTCTCACGGTGCGATTAACAGTCTTGAGCCCCGCTGTGTTCAGTGGGTCAACCTTCAACTCCACCACCACTGTTCCGGACTGAGACATCCAATCAAGAACTGCATCAATAGCCTTCTGTGCATGGCCTCGACGTTGTTCGGAACTTCTAATCCAATAACCGAGATTCCAATCTGCCTCTGCTGATCGTGTGACTTTGTCAAAACCAATTAGCCCGATTAACGAATCATCCCATGGCCTAATAATCGCCCAATGGTGAAGATATCCTGTACGTCCCATTTTCTCTGTTTCTTCAAGAAAATCGATTATCTGAGGCTCCATCGGCATATCTGGAATTATCCACGGCATAGCCCGACTTACCTCTGGCCAAGTCTCCATAAATGCCTCAACTAGAGCATTGCAGTGAATGACCTGAGCCGGTCGAAGAACCATGCTTTCATCGACGCGAATCGTTGTCGTGGCTCGACGCTGCACATATCTTCGGATTATGCTCTAGTGAATGAGGGCTACGGATTCAGGATTTAGGGGCGTAGTTTAGCTTTGGCCTGTAGTACATCCGGATCCTCAGGGTGTGAATCAATTGCTGTAGCAATCATATTGTCTACGGCTGAGACGCGTCCAATGCGCTGTAGAAGAGCACCTATTGGATAGAGTAATTTTGTACGGTTGCCTAGATGAGGACCCACTTCATCTAGAATTACAGTCACTTGAGCGATATTCTTACTTTTGGCCTCGGACATTGCTTCTCTGACCTTATTCACAACTTCACTATTTGGCCATTCTTCTTGTTGAGGCCATGGCCAAAATCCATTACTCTCAGGGATATCTAGAGATGTGTTGGCTTCTTCAATATGTGGAAGTGTAGGTGATTTAGGAATCTTCGGAATCACAGGTGGTGATGGTTTGTCAAAGGCTTGGTCAAGAGGATCTACTGGACGAGCAGCGACTGGTGGAGGGGGAGGCATTCCTAATGATGTGGCAGGAACCACTGGAGGTGGAGGTGGCATCTCTACTTCCAATTCTGGTTTCGTATCTACCACTTCTGTATCTGCATCTTCGCCGGTAATTATCCTATCAGCCAATTCTGCCTTCGTCCCTAATGTAGAGAGACCGGCATCCTTTGCTAGGGAAATGAGTTGATCCTTCTTCAAAGACAAGAGTGCGGCCTTTGTCGCCTCTTCTTGTTTAACCTCGACTTCTGGTTCGATATCTGGCTCTTCATCGGATTCTTGTTGTTCTTCCAACTCAGGCTCTGACTCGGTAGGCATGGGTTCAGGTAAATTTCCATTCGTATCTGGAACTTCGTCAGCAGCGACGATTTCAACTTCTTCGGATCCAACTGAGGTCGGTTCAACAAGTGTCAATTTCTGTTTCGGTATTTCCTCAAGTGGTTCTAATTCGGACTTGGGGACTTCAAATTTAGTTACAAATTCGGGTGCATCGGCCGCAGAAAGGACATAGTCTTCTTCATCTTCTTCATCGAGGTTTTCGGGATGACTTACTGTCATAGAAAAAGATGGATTTTCACTCAATTCTATGCCTTCATCAGAACCATATTGTTCGACATCGATGGTTACGTCATCCATAGTGAAAGTACCCTTTGACCAATCGATTACCTCCTCTGCCTCTTCGGCATCATCGATATCTGCGAGTAATTCATCGAACAAACTGTTAGCTTCAGCATCGTCTACTGGTGCAACCTGTTCAAACGATGCTTTGCCAAGTTGGTAGAGGCATTGTGAACATTCCTTGGCGGACTCTGGATTCTTAGTTCCACATAGAGGGCAGTCCACAGTAGGCTCTGTGTCTTGCTTACGCCAACTCTTGAACTTATCAAAGACCAATGCTCCACCCCCAAATACGAAGCCATTCGGCCGTGTTCAGCGTATAACCCTCACCCGCCGTTGTAAACTCGAGACGTCGTAATTAATTCTCATCCAAGTTCACAAAGCGTGATGTGTAAGAATCGCTGGGAGGGGGTGTGGACTCGGATGGAGGGCTTCCTGCAAGGTTCACTAGGAGCCAAGATCATCATGAGGCTTTTATGCAACTTATTCAATGGGAATTAGATGATGAATTAGATGCAACTGAGGAGCGTTTACGGACTTGGTCAAGAGCAAAATTAGCATCTCATGGTTTAGCACTTTTTGATATCAAAGCAAAGCCTGACGGTTGGCTCTTCGGACAACGAATTGTACGCCTCGAATTAGAAGGACGTGCCCCCTTCGGACAACACCGATTTAGACAGGGCGATATCGTTATGCTAAGTCGAGGTGATCCTCTCGGAGAGAAACCGGTTGAGGCTATTGTATCGAATCGCACTCGGAACAGAATTCGTATCGTTTTACCAGAACTTCCGCAAGACCTTAGACGTGGCTTTTGGAGAATGGATAGGGCTGCAAATAAGGTGGCTTTTGATCGTATGAGGGACGCTTTGAATTCTGTATTCGAAGAAGAAGGAGGCGCCCCTTTGCGAGACCTGTTTTTGGGGCTAGTACACGACCCAATTAGTACCGCCCAGTTAGGTCCAGAACTCGGCGGGGCCAATAGAAGACCGGCAACCCGACCAGATGGACTCAATGACTCACAGAATGCTGCTGCCAAGGCTGCGATTGATCAGCGATTGACACTAATTCAAGGCCCACCAGGAACTGGAAAAACACATACTGCTGTACGGATTCTAGAATCGTGGGCCAGTCAAGAAATTGGCACCATCCTTGCCGTAGCCGATTCAAATGTGGCTGTTGATAATTTGTTAGAAGGACTCCTTGGGCAAGGTGTGAGAGCAGTCAGACTTGGTCAGCCGGTCAAGGTGAGAGAGAATCTCCGGCTTGCTACTGTAGACGCACAGATGGAGGAACATCCACTGCGACGCGACCTTGAGGAACATTTGGAATTGAATGATAAATTAGCACGGCGAATACCTGGGATGAAGGGTAAGGAGAAGGGGTTGGCTCATCGTGATCTAAATCGAGGATGGAAGGAAGTTCGACGAATTGAATCACAGATGCGAGATGACATACTTGACAGGGCGCAAGTGCTGTGCTGTACGTGCATTGGAACTGGACATGCACTCTTAGATGGTAGAAGGTTCTCAAGAGTGTTAATCGACGAAGCTACTCAGGCTACTGAACCTGCTAGTCTTGTTCCATTAGTTAGAGGAGCAAGGCAGGTGGTTCTAGTTGGTGACCATCGGCAATTGCCTCCGACTGTAATATCTAAAAGGGCAGAAAATGGTGGGCTGCGCCGCTCTTTATTCGAAAGACTCGTTGCAATGGGTATCGAACCAATGCTACTGAATACACAATATAGAATGCATCCTGCTATCTCATTATTTCCTAACGAGAGGTTCTACAAAGGAAAATTAATCGATGGAGTAGAAGCCTCTGAAAGGCCTAATCCGGCAGGGTTACTGTGGAATGACTGGGAAGTACCAATTGTATTTCTCCCAGTAGAAGGTGGAGAAACAACATCTCCCGATGGAGCATCTAAGGAGAACCACGCTGAAGCCGGGTGGATTGCTCGTTTACTAGAAGGTCTACTCGATGCTGGGGATTTACAATCAGAGGACATAGGAATCATCACACCTTATGCCGGTCAAGTTCGAGCTATCAGAGATGCCCTTCCAGAGAGGTATGACTCTGTTGAGGTTCGCACTGTGGATGGATACCAAGGGCGAGAAAAAGATGTTATTCTCTTCTCTTGCGTACGCTCAAATCAAGATGGTAATGTAGGCTTTCTTTCTGACCCACGTCGCCTCAATGTCGCACTAACTCGTGCTCGTCGTGGACTCGTAGTAATTGGAGACCCAAACACGCTGCGCAATGATGAGGTTTGGGCCGCGTGGTTAGCACATATACGCAGTCGGAACCTTGAGGCGTGGCACATTCTCGGAATGGCCTGAAGGGGTGCTTATGTCCGACCACGACTCTCCAATCTCACTGCAAGGTGGAATGAATCCGGCCAAGCAAATTCTCTCGGCTGAAGAAGGTGGACATTGGCCGGTTCCTGAGGGGACAATTCTAGCAAGTGGAGTGCGACGAATTGCTGCCTTGAGTGTTGATGTAGTAATTGTCACAACAATTCTAATGGTTGCCTCAAAATGGCAAATTATGAACGCTTGGAATGTCACTCTTTGGGCATCTGCTGACTTTCATTATGCAGCTGCAATGGCATTTATTCTCTTTGTATCTCATTGGCTATACTGGCGTTGGACGGGATTACGCCACTCTCGTTCACTCGGACAGCGTATGTTCGGTCTCGCTGTTATTGCCGAGGATGGTTCCGCTATGACTAGTCAAATGTGGGACCAAAGAGCTCTTCGGAAACTCATTTTCCTTATCCCAATAGCCAATATTGTAGTTGGTATAATGGAAGTTAGACGAGTTTTCAGTCGTCATACACATCAATCAAATATTGATCTTCACGTAGGTTCAATTGTTGCACATGCCAACTCCCTGCCACCTGCTTCGCGTCGGCATATCAAATAGGTGAAATAATGGAAGATGCTGTCAGAATCGCTCTTTCGGGCGGTTGTATAGTCTATCCAACCTCAACTCAACCGGCTTTGGGGTGTATCCCAACTTCAGAAGCGCTAGATGTGCTATTTGAAATCAAAAATCGGCCATCCCACATGCCAGTTAGTATTGGTGTGGCTAACTTAGAACAAGCAAAAACTTTGGTAGAACTCACAGATGATATATCCCATTTTTTGGACTCATTTCCTGAAGGATCGATAAGCATCGTACTTCCTGCAAAGAAAACCCTCGATAAACGACTTGGAGGGGATAAAATCGCCATTCGCGTCGTTGCTCACCCAATTGCAAAGGCACTATTGCGAGCCACTGGTCCTCTCATTGCAACTTCTGCTAATATTAGTGGAACAAAACCGGAACAAAACTGTGAGGCTGCTGCATCTACCTTTATCGAAGTGGGTCACGAAGTAGGTATTGTATCTGGAGATACCTCCTCCGGCCTACCCAGTACTTTGATAGCATGGTATTCGGTCTGTGGTGCATCCGAACGCGCGAGCATAGAG
The DNA here is from genome assembly GCA_013330385.1 of Candidatus Thalassarchaeaceae archaeon. GTDB lineage: Archaea > Thermoplasmatota > Poseidoniia > Poseidoniales > Thalassarchaeaceae > MGIIb-O1 > MGIIb-O1 sp12570u. The sequence goes on along the minus strand of DUIL01000105.1, from coordinate 3,331 downwards.
GTGCTGAGAGAAGGAATCATTCCAACTGATGAGGTGAAATTATGGTGGAAGAATCAGACCTCAAGCAGTGGAGAGACGCCGGGCATGTAGCTCGTCGGACGCTTGAGGGAATTAAAGGAGAGATTGTTGAGGGTAAAACCTGGGACCAAGTTATTGACTCGGCTGAACGATTCATCCGCCGTCATGGAGGCACGCCAGCATTCCCAGTTACAATTTCAGTTAATGACATTGCAGCACACTATACCACTAACTCACAATTAACAGCGCCTAATGGATTTGAAGGTGAAATGATTTTCCAAAAGGGAGATCTTGTCAAACTCGATGTTGGCGTTCATATCGCAGGGGCTTTGGCCGACAATGCACTAACTGTAGAGGTTGGAAATGGTGGTAATCATACAGACCAAATCAAGGCAGCAAAAGACGCTAGGGATGCAGCCATTGAGAAAATGCACCCCGGTACGCCTTGGCATAAAATTGGAGCAGCAGCAGAGCAAGCACATACAGATGCTGGATTCGAGCCCATTCGAAATCTCTGTGGTCACGAACTAAAACGCTGGAACTTACACGCTGGAACCTCTATTCCTTCACACAATTGTGGATCGGAAAATCCGGGATTCAAGGGTGGTGTAGAAGTTGGTAGTGTATATGCTGTCGAACCATTCAACACAACTGGAAAATCAGGGATGGTAGAAGATATTCCTCCATTTTCCTCAAGCAACATCTTTCGAGTCACAGGTGATATTACTATCCGAAAAGCAATGTCAAAAGGCAAACTGAAACCACTTGGAGCCACGATGGCACGGTATATCGAAGAAAGATATCATACCCTTCCATTTGCAGAAAGGTGGTCCTACCCTCTACTAGAGAAACCATTTCCTGGTGAAGATGAGGAAACATTGCGTAAGAAGTGGAATGCTCTAATCAAGAAATTAATCTCAATTAGATTTCTTGAGACGTACACAGCATTACGTTGTGTAGATGCAGGGAAAAAAACAACTGTCGGTCAATTCGAACACACTGTATGGATTACAGAAGGTGGCCCGGAAATTTTGACGGTAGAGTGATTTTACTATATTTTGACCTTGCAAGGGCGCAGTGTAGCGTTTAGGGTTCTTAGAGAATCTTTTCACACAACGATTATCTAGCGCTGATTGTAAGGGGGGGCTGTACGGGGCCGTTGAGGTTCTCGCAGAGTGCATCCCATCCCCTCGCTTGTGTCTCTCGCCCTGTACACCTCTCGAAGGCCACGGTAGGCTTTGCGTGTATTGAATTCAAGCCTTATTCAGGATTCTATTTCTGTATTATCAGCACGCCCAAATAGAGTTACAGCAATAATCGCAGAGAATATCAAAAACATACCTAATGCCTGTTGCGTAGAGGGTTGTTCTGAAAGTAAGAGAATTCCCCATAAAATGGTAAGAATTGGTTGAAGAAGTACTGCAAATGATGTATGCGCAGCTGGAAGGCGAGGGAGTGCATAGGTAATCGCTATCCAACCGATAACTTGGCAAGAAAGTGCGAGAATTAGTAGCCAACCATGGCCTGGAAATGTGATTGAGAAGTCTAGGGGTTCAATACCAGCACTAGATAATGGCAAAAGGCCAACGAAAAGTAGACCGCTGGCGGCGCCAGCTGTAGCGTCTAGTTGGAGATTTACTGATGGCGCTTGAGCACGATTGGAGTACCTATAGAGAATTAAGAAAGATGAGTAAAATATTGCTGCAACTACACCTCCTATTACTCCTTTCACCGGGTCAGAACCATATGGATTCTCATCCCAAATTCCTGAAATTAACAGTAACCCGAGCATAACCATTGGTAAAGAAAAGAGAATGTAGCGATTTGGTTTCTCTCCAAACAACCACCAACTTGCTAATGTTACGATAATAACTTGTGAATTACCAATCATGGTAGCAATTCCACTTCCAATGAAATCTATAGCACTGTGGTATCCAACGAAATCGATGGCGAGAAGAA
>DUIL01000105.1:0-1005 GCA_013330385.1 Candidatus Thalassarchaeaceae archaeon | reverse complement strand
AGCATACGATCTCGCCTATTTCGTAAATCGTTACGTTTCAACAACCAAACTAATGCTGCAAGCATCGGTAAGGCGTAGAACATTCGGAAGAATGCTCCTGTTAGTGGTGCTGTGTGAGATTGAATGTACAATAGCGGAGCAAAAGAAATCAGAGTAGCTCCTGCTAGAGCGATGACCATAGTACGGCGGTCTTCTGTGACCGCTGACATATGAGCGCCTCACTCTGATGCTGCATCGCCATCGGCAATCATCTGTTGTAACTCGCCTGATTGATACATCTCAAGAGCGATGTCTGAGCCACCAATTAGTTCGCCATGAATGTAAACTTGAGGCATTGTAGGAAAATCAGCCCACTCACAAACAGAGGGGATGGCACGGTGGTCGGCGAGAACATTGACGCTGGTGAATGACTCTCCAAGTTGAGATAATACACTTGCAGCACGATTACTAAAACCGCATCTTGGTTCTTCGGGTGTACCTTTCATGAATAGTACAATTCGATGTTCGTTTACTAATTGCTTAAGTTCATCTGGTGTCCAATTAAAACTCATTTTTATCACTCCTCATCAGGCCTACGAATGTGAATCCCAAAGTGCTGCATTTTCTTCTCTTGATGGGGGTCAAAAACAGTTGCCCCTGCCTCGGCTGCTTGTTTTGGTGTCATGCACTTCAAGTCAAGTGCGTGAACAATGTTCTGTGCAATATATGGTTTGAAGTGAGAAAGAATAGGGCGCTGTCGCTGTAAAGGCCGAGATCCCTCATAACTCTCAGAAATAACACGGACATGGAAATGATCGCCGGTTCCATGCAAATCAGAAACTTCGATTACGGCATCTGGCACAACCTTACGAACCTCATCGACCATCCACTGTTCCGTGACCATCGGCACAATGCTAACATCGCTATGATTTGAATGCTCGCGCGCGTACGAATAGATGCAATTTCAAATACCGAGGGCTGAATTAATTGCTGCTAGATTCTCAGCAATTGTACCACGATTATTGA
>DUIL01000157.1:3695-6848 GCA_013330385.1 Candidatus Thalassarchaeaceae archaeon | reverse complement strand
CGTGCAGGAGTGAAGATTCCGAATGCAGCACGCTCTCCATATACAATATGCAGCAAGTCACATAGAACATCAAGAATAGCCAAATCGTGTTCAATTACTAGGATTCTCTTACCTCTTTCGACTAGACCCTGTATTATTCGAACTACACGCATACGTTCGTGAATGTCTAGGTATGAAGAAGGCTCGTCAAAGAAGTAAACATCAGCTTCTTTTAGTAAAGTAGCAGCCATTGCCACTCTTTGCAACTCACCTCCTGAGAGTTGAGTCAATGTTCTGTCAAGGATATGATCAATTGCCAGTAATTCAGCATAATGTTGTAATTCATCACGATCATCAACTCGTTCTAGTAATTCACGAGCCTTACCATCGAATATCTTTGGCAACTTGTCAATATACTGAGGTTTTACTGCAATTTTCACACCATCATCGGCAACTGCCTGTAGATAATCTCGTAATTCTCCTCTTGGAAATGATTCAATAATTTCATCCCATTCTTTCGAATTAATAGTCCAATCACCTAAATTTGGTCTAAGTGACCCCGAAAGCAAATTGATTGCAGTAGATTTACCCATACCGTTAGGCCCGAGTATTCCAACGACTTGCTCTTCTCTGGGTGCAGGTAATCGGAACACCCGGAAACCATTTTCTCCATATCTATGAGTCATTTCTCCTTCCAATTCTTCAGGGAGATTAGTTATTATCAGTGCATCGAATGGACATTTGTTTATACAAATCCCACACCCTATACATAGAGGTTCAGAGATAACTGGTTTTCCATTCCCTCCATCTAGTACAATGCATTCAATACCATTTCGAACAGGAGGGCAAAATGCCCAGCATTCAGCATTGCATTTCTTTGGCTGACAGCGATCATCTAGTAGAACGGCAACCCTCATTCATATCCCTCCTGATTCAATCGCCTGATAATCTTCCCTTGATACTTTCCAAAGTAAACCGCTTATTGCTCAAAGAGCGAGAAAGCGGTATCGCACATATACAGATGCAGCAAGAGAAATTTTCTCTGCCTTTGAGAGTTGAATTCGTTCTGTAAATACATCACCATCTTTCTTTCTGATTTTCTTTAGAATTGAACTATAGAAAGCAACCATTGCGGCAGGAGAATATCTCGATTGTTTATCTAACATGGGTAGGAGTTTGAACGCCTTATCTCGATATGATTCCGCCTTTGAAATATATTCTTCAACGAATGGTTGCCAACCTGGATGGTTGAGTAATTCTTCTCTTGAGTGAATGTCTTCTTCAGATATGCCGAAGCGACGAAGGTCTTCCATTGGTAGGTAAATCCGGTCGCGCTCAGAATCCTCAGCAACATCGCGAAGTATATTTGTCATCTGCATGAAAATCCCCCATGCTTCAGCACACTCTCTAGCCGCATGATCATCGTAACCGTATATCTCAATACACACGAGTCCAACTGTAGATGCTACACGGTAACAATAGGAATACAGTTCTTCAAAATCTTCGTAACGGTTTTTGTGCAAATCATCTTCCATGCCACTAATCATCTCATCAAACAATTGCCGTGGAATATTGTAACGTCTAATTGTATCTTTTAAGGCTATAAAAATAGGATCAGTTGAGGTAATTTGTGAGTAAGATGTTGAGAGTTTTTTACGATAATAGAACAGTTGCGACATCTTATCCTCGTAGTATGATCTATCAACAACAGGTGATGAACCCGACAAACGCTCTATGTCTGCTCTATATTCGATTGATTCTGGGTCGTTGGATGAACCTCCTGGGAATCGATCAATATAGTCATCATCTGCGATATCATCTGCTCTCCTACAGAATGCATAATATGCACAAATTGAACGTAGTGCCTCTTTGGGCAGATACTTGAAAGAGTGGTAGAAATTTCCTGCCTCAATTTTTGTTAATTCCTCACAATAATTGTATGCGGCTTCAATCATATAATCCGGGACATCAGGCTCAGACCAAATCGCTGCATCGATATGATTGAATGGATTTACAAGTTCTCCACGAGTTCCAATTACACCCATGAATCGAGCACTTTCTCTTAGAGCCTCAAGAGCTGTGATACTGATTGCTCGAGCCGCATCTCTAGTAATGCTCACAGTAGCCCTGACGATTTCTATGCGTTCTGAATCAGAGTCAGTCTCAACTAGAGATATGCTACGCTCAACATCGTAGCGAATTCCGGATGCGGAATCGGTCTTCTCTCTCTGAACCATGGTTCTTACAGAACCAAGCCGACATCTTTCCCTCTTGAATCCGACGGCTACTCGTTAGAACTTTGATTCAAATACTGAGTTTGAGAGCAGTCTTCCATTTTCTACGTGCTCTCATCAGTAGAATTAGCTGTTTGAACTTGCTAACTTTGGGTCTTTTCCGCCAAGTGTCGTAACCCTGCCGCCTAATGGCTTCTAGAACCGCTTGGCCACCCCAACTAAACATCATCAAATCAACAGCCAATTTCGGGTCACATTTAGTCCAAAGTTCGGTACCTTTGTCAAACCATTCTTGAGCTCGTTCAACTTCTTCAATCATTAGTGCTTTCCATCTTCCATCATAAGTTCTTGAGTTGTAATCTTCGTATGAGTATTCATGGCGTTTCATGGTGTCTTCAGGCATGTAGATTCGATTTTGTTTTAGGTCTCGTGAAACATCTTGCCAGTGGTTTGCTAATTGAAGAGCGGTACAGGTCCAATCTGCAAGTATTCTGAGTTCTTCATCGTCATGACCGTAAACATATAGGAACAAGTGGCCAACAGGGTCTGCGCTATAGAAGCAATATTCGCGCAATTCATCAAAATTAGCAAATCTTTTCTTTGTTTGATCCATTTTGAAAGCCTGAATTAATTTCCAAAATGGTTCTTTGGGGATGTCTCTTTCTTTGGCTGTATATTGAACTGCACGCAGAATGGGGTGACGAGGATTTCCGGACCAATTATCTCTTGCTGCTTCATCAAGATCTTTCTCCCAAGCATCTAGTAGTTTCCACCTAATTTCGTCACTAAATGGTGCATCATCACCAAGGTCGTCACCATAGCGGCAGAATGCGTAAATATTCTCTATGTGCTGAACATGTTCTTTAGGTGTGAAGTGATTAGTGACAACGAAATTTTCGTAATGTGATTTTGTTACTAATGTGCAAAATGCGAGTGCCTC
>DUIL01000157.1:0-3293 GCA_013330385.1 Candidatus Thalassarchaeaceae archaeon | reverse complement strand
CCAAAGTCAAATTTTTCTCCCATGATAATTCCTCTACCATTCTTTCCAATTTTCAGCGCCTCTTTTTGGTGCATCAGGCCAGTCCGGCCATGATTTATCGTGATGCCACTCTTTGATAGTCGAATCTCCTCTCTGTTCAATAATAATTGAGGCCGCAGTAAGCCCTGCTCTAGTTGCTCCTTCCATTGTGCTTGGCCAATCGATATCGAGCCAATCGCCACCAAGAATGACTCCCTCTCCTGCATCTAGAGGAGATGGCCGGTTTCGTTGTGAGCCTGCTCTCAGAGCTGTTGTAGCACGCTTGGCGCGAACAACATGGAATTCTTTGATTCTTGATACATTTGGAAATGCAGCCTGTACTACGCGCTCATATTCGTTACGAATCATTTCATTATCCCAGTCAAGATATTGATCTGCATGAGATACAGGTACTGTAATCCAATGTCCGGGCAACCCCATTTGATGTTCCTTGTCTAATTCAGCGGTTCTGTCGAACAGCATCTGTATCAAAGGCTCATCACAGCAAGTGACAAATGGTATCCCATCTGGAAGTACAGGGCCTTCATGGAACGCATGAATGCCGATTAGAGCAGTATTACCTAGATTGGCTAATCTATCTGCTACCTCAAATGAACCTACATCGGCCCCTTTACCAGTTAGCAATCTTGCAGTGGTCGATATAGGAGTACAAAGCACCACGGCCGCTGCTGGAATTACTCCTTCACGTGTCATCACTCCTGTAACTTTTCTTTCTTCTCGGAAAAGTTCTGTAACCGGCATCGAGGTTCTGACTTCAACCCCTGTTCTAGCTAGCGTTCGACGTAATGCAGGTGCGATTGAATTTGAAAGGTCTGAAGTGAAAGATGCAACATCAAATGCATCTTTCTCTCCAAAAATCCCGCGCTGGAAAAGGAAAGATGCAGCAGAGGTACTAGCTTCATCACAACCAATGTTCAACGCGGCTTTGACCAAAGGATCCCAAAATCGTCGAATGGTTCTCTCAGTCTGTCCATTCTGCTCGAGCCACTCTTGGAAGGGCATATCATCTAGCGATCGGCGTTTTTGTTCATCCATTTGTTTGAAGGCCTTCAGGGCTTTTCGTAAAGGAATCTTATCATTCAAACTAAGAAAATTAACCTTCATTAATGACATAGCGAGGTGATAAGGAGGAGGAAGACTACCGGATTTGACTATGCTAATGCGACCCTTATCCACTTCTAAGTACGGGAGTTTTGTCTTTTTTTGGAGTTTTATTGCACCCCGAGCATCACAGGTTGCTAACAATTGCAGAAACCTACCATAAATCCTGAACGCTGCATGCTGGCAATTGTCTATGGGTTGCTCAATCCCTTTCAGATTGACACTCTGAACGCGTCCACCAAGTACTGAACCAGCCTCGAATAGAATCACTGGAATTCCACGTCCAGCCATGGCTAGAGCACAGGCACAACCCGACAGGCCACCTCCGACTACGACCACAGGGAGTTGTTCAGCCACGAGACTCCGTACACTTCCTCTCGTCTAAGACTCTCGCTGATTTGAGTTCTAATCGAGCGGTCTTCATAGAAGACCGGATTCTTCGAGAGCCACCTTGAGGACGGCTCCAATTTCGGAAGGATCTCGTGCGATGTGAATGCCTGCCGCCTCAAAAGCTGCAAATTTTTCACCTGCAGTTCCCTTTCCTCCAGAGATGATTGCTCCGGCGTGTCCCATGCGCTTTCCTGGTGGTGCGGTTGAACCTGCTACGAAGCCGACAATTGGCTTACTCATGTTCTCAGCAGCCCAGGCTGCTGCATCTTCTTCAGCGGTACCACCAATTTCACCAATCATCACTACTGCAACGGTTTGTGGGTCCGCTTCGAAAGCGGATAGGCAATCGATGAAGCCAGTGCCATTTACGGGATCTCCTCCAATTCCTATGCAGGTAGATTGACCTTCATTGATACTCATTGTTTGCGCTACTGCTTCATAGGTTAGAGTTCCAGACTTTGAGATAACACCAATTCTACCTTTGGCATGGATGTGTCCGGGCATGATGCCTATCTTACAACCACCATTTTCTCCGGGTGTAATGATACCCGGGCAATTTGGTCCAATTAGTCGAATCCCGGGTCGGTCATTAACGTAGGACACAGCCTTCACCATATCTAGGGTGGGAATCCCTTCTGTAATGCAGACTACTACTCCTTCGCCTTTCAGTCGGTCGAATGCATCAGCAGCTTCCATGATTGCTTCTGCTGCGAATGGTGGTGGCACATAGATTACTGAAGCATCGGCCTCAGTAGCCTCAATTGCTTCAATCATGCTGTTGAAAACAGGAAGATTACGGTCAGCGAGTTGAATATTTTGCCCTCCCTTCCCTGGAGTCACTCCTCCTACAACATTTGTACCATATTCAATCATTTTTCCACCATGAAAAGTCCCTTGACTTCCAGTGATTCCTTGAATTAGAAGTTTTGAATTTTCATCAATCCAAATAGCCATTATTGACCACCTCCTATTAGATTGACAATTGCTTCAGCACCTTCGGCTAATGTTTCAACGGAATGGCAATCTAGATTCGAATTTTCAATTATTGCCCTTCCCTCTTCAAAATTAGTTCCTGAAAGGCGGATGACTAGAGGGACATTCAACCCCATCTTTTCAGTCGTATCTAGTACTGCACTAGCAACAATGTCACATCGCTGAATTCCACCAAAGATATTGACTAGAATACCTTTGACATTTGGGTCCTCAAGAATAATTTCCAAGGCTTCTTGGACCACATCTTCCCCTGCCCCTCCTCCAATGTCTAGGAAATTTGCAGGCTCACCACCATAGAGTTTGATGACATCCATAGTAGCCATTGCTAGACCAGCGCCATTGACTAGGCAACCAATGTCACCATCTAGTTTGACATAGGACAATCCTGCCTTTTTGGCGCGAATTTCTGTTGGTTCTTCTTCCGAAAGATCACGTAGTTCATTCCAATTCTTGTGCCTGAAGGACGCGTTTTCATCAAAACTAACCTTTGCATCGAGTGCAACAATTTCTTCATCCTCAGTTCTTACTAATGGATTGATTTCAACCATAGAGCAGTCATTTGAAATGAAGAAATTGTATAGTGAGCCAATGATGCGGAAGAAGGACTTGAGAGATGCACCAGATAGACCTAGGGCATTGCCGAGGTTGCGCTTTTGGAATCCCAATAGGCCCGCATCGGTATCTACCCAAATTTTGTGTATTTCATCAGGCGTATTTTCTGCGACTTCCTCTATATCCATGCCTCCTTCTTTAGAGGCCATGATGAGAAC
>DUIL01000002.1 GCA_013330385.1 Candidatus Thalassarchaeaceae archaeon | reverse complement strand
ACATCATCATACATTTCCTCATGTCCATGATAACGCAATTTGTGCTGCTTCTGAAGAGGATGATATCCTACTGGAGTCTCGTGAGGATTGAGAACTCTGCGCATTCCTTGATGCCCATCAAAGTCAATTCCAACAAGATCCCATGTCTCTTTTTCATTCCAATCTGCTCCGACCCAAATATCCTGAACACTGTCTACTGAAGGGGTTCGAGTATCTGGTAGAGCAATACTGATTTGGATTTCAAGAGGTACATCTCCACCTTCCAAACTTCCTGCTGCAGTTATGTTTGGTTGAACAACACCATCTAAAACATCTGGGTCTGTAACTCCAGTACGTAGTAAATGATAGATTACTTCCCAGGTCTTGTCTGAAGCGTCTGGCCAATGTATACCTGTAATCATGGAACAATAATCGACATTGTGCTTGCTAGCAAGTACCTCAGCAAGACCTCGCCATGAAGCTGGAGTACATGTACTGGTGACTGTGTGTCGTTCTTGAGTTCCACTACTTCGAGTATCTACTTCGGCGCTGACGCCATCAATCTTTGAGATAGCAGAGGCTAGAGATTTTGCAGCCTTTTGCTGTGCAACCGGTGAAACTTTCTTACCCATCTGTAATCCCCTCACTCGTCTCCAATAATCAAAGGCGCCTCGTTCATTGGACGGACTTCGCTCGGAACAGCTCCGATTCGGATAATCTTCTCACGTAATTTACCAAATCCATCGATTAACGCCTCTGGGCGTGGCGGACAACCTGGGATGTAAACATCAACAGGAATCACTGTATCAACGCCTTCTAGGACATTGTAAGATTGGAAGTAGGGGCCACCTGAGATAGCACACTCACCCATAGCAATGCACCACTTTGGTTCAGGCATTTGCTCCCATAGTCGAACTATTGGGTCTGCAAATTTCTTTGAAATAGGACCATTTACCAAAAGAACATCACATTGTCGCGGACTTGAGCGGAAGAATACACCGAATCTCTCCGCATCAAAGCGGCTAGCACCTGCTGCGGCCATTTCTAGAGCACAACACTTGATACCCAAATGCAATGGAAATAGCGACTTCCTTTGACCCCAATTGAATAAGCGTCCTCCAAGGACACCGATGACCTCCTTCATCCGACTAGCTTTCAGAGCCTCGTCAGTAACGTCGCCGACGGTATCTACGAGTATACGACTGTTGAATACAGAAAAATTCTGAATGTCATCACTCATCATATCACCTCATATGTAGATTCGTCCACGCTTGCGGAAAACATGCCAAACACCAAGACTCATTATTACAAGGAATACGGTAAGTGTGGTCATAGCAGCCCAGATGTCGATTTCTCCACCGGATTCCTGTATGGCAACAACTCCCCCAAGGATAAGGAACATGGCTGCAATATCGAATACAAGGAATATGATGGCATACCAGTAATACTGGAAGTGGAAGTTGATGTGAGCATCACCTACTGGTTCAGAACCACACTCGTATGTGCTATCACGGCGTACGTACAGGCTCTGATCGGTCTCATATCCAGGCAATAGAATAGAACGTAATTTGGATTTATCATTCGTACTTGGAGTGGGCCTCAAGAAGCGTGATGCGATGAATCCACCTATGGGGAAACCTATCCCAACGAGAGTCATTACTGCTAGTGCTAGGTATGCTTCAGGAACCGTAGACATAGCACACACCTGACGGTCCCAAAGGGACCGACAGACTGCCCCACCTGAAATACGGTCATAAGCATAACCATGCGAGTGTTGGCAAAGCCCCTAGCAAAGTGGCTACTTTTTCCACTTTAAGCAAATAAAAGACTTGGATTACTTCTGGTTTTGACTCTTAGGTTGTGGATCTAAGGCTTCCATAATTCGCTTATTCTCAGAGCGGGAACGAAGGAATAGTACAACCACTAGAAGTGCACCGATTATTGTCAGACCATAAACGAGAATCTCCTTATTCTCTTCACTAATTAAATTCAAACCCGGGCTGACTTCTGCTGTTACTTCCAAATCAAGTGGTTGACCCGCTACAGGCATACCCTTGGGCTGTACGGTCAAGGTAAACTTGTAGGCGTCATCCTGAACCATGTCTGCAGGTGGTGTGACCCTTACGGTAACCTCCTTAGTTTCACCGGGTGATAAGTCGAATTCCTCGGAAATAACATTGACTGTCCATCCTCGTAAAGAATCACTAGTGAGTATCTGAACCTCTTCGAAAACATTACCATAGTTAGTAACATGTAAGATGAACTCTACACTAGTTTTTTCATCAGTCATTAAGGAATCAGTACCCTCAAGTGTGAATCTTAAATCATGTATTGTCCGCACCTCAAAATTAAGATTTACAAATGTACTCTGAGCTGCATTCTTCTCAGAAGAGGCACTTACTTTGATTACACCAGTAGTGCCGGTTGAGACACCGGATAGGGCCTCTAGTTGAACTGTAATTAACACACGCTCTCCTGATGCAATTTGTATATCACCCGACACTATAACTCCGTCAATCATTACCTTCCTTAGTACTGATGATTCCATTCCAGTCATAGAAATTACAGCATTGTCTCCTCCAGGATAGTTTCCTGTGTTCTCAACCCAGAAACTAATTTCCATGACACCCCCTGGTGGAAGAACCACATCTAATTCCCCGCCAACAGAACCTGGCTCTTCAGGAGATATAGCCATCCCGTAGTCATAATTTGAAACAATCACGCTTACTTCTTGTTCGACCTTTTCACCACTACCAAAAATTGCAACTCGAGAAAGTACATTCACTGAGTCAGCATCTTCCTCTCCCTCAACTGTAATGTCGAGGAATACTCTTTCCGACTCCCCTGGCCCTAGTACTACTTGGGTAATTGAATTACCAGATGAGTCAGAGTAGGAGGATGCCCACATAGGTGGATTACAGCCAGTATTGTCATGAGGATCACAAACCTGTAGTTTGAATGTATCCTGAATATTACCAGTATTTGTGATATCTAAAGGGAATTGTACTATTTGGCCCGAACGCCCAGTCTGCTGAGTTGATGGCATTACTGCAGTTAAGTCGTGATTGGCTGCTACTGAAACTGTTAGAGACTTGCTATCGAGTATAGTAGTCGAACCACTAACACTGACACCAAAAATGACTGTATTATCGCCAGCAAGTGCATTGGATGGAACATTGATATCGGCGCTTAATGATGCCTTATTGTTAGAATCGTGTTTACTGTTCACAGTTACCGAGGACTGCGAAAAGGATACCTGCCAACCCTCTGGCAACTCAACTGTGGTCAGAGAAAATGTATCAATGCCATTTCCACGATTCTCGACCGTAATTGTTACTGTGCCGGAACTTCCGGGTTCGACATTAGAAATTTTTGAGGTGCTGAGGGATAATTTAGCATCGTGAACCTGCCCAATTGTAACTGTGAGTATGTTCTCACACCCAACTCCTTGGTTAGACATTCCGCGGATTTTTATTTCTACTTGAGTGCCTGCTTCTACAGAGTCATCGGGAGATGTTGTTAATGTGAATTCGTGATTATCTTCCGAACCTCCTGGTTTGGAAAGTAGTTTTGATTTGGGACTATCGAAAGTGACCCAGCCTGAAATATCTGCATCAGCAGATGTTGCCTGCATTGTTACGGTCCATTCTGTATTTCCCACATTTTCTACGGAGAAACTATTGGTTGCAGATTCAAAGGGGTCAAGATTATGTGAAGAAGTTGAAAGTTGACTGTCACACTCTTTGACCTCAGGAATATCAAGCTGAAGAGTAAGATTGTCTGATGCCTGATCTGCTTGATTCGGATCATTAGTTACTGTGGCCTGCAAAATAAAACAATGTTCACCGGCCTCAGTTGAGCTCCCGTCAGGAACATCTACTTCAACTTCAACTGTCTCCTTATCACCCGAGTTCAATTGAACAATAGATGGATCGACGGTTGCAGTCAAATCGTCTGATTCACAGTCATTATCAGAAACTATCTCGAGTTGGATATTCGCATTATCCTGCTCCCCTGTATTCTCAACTTCAACATCCCAAACAACTCTGTCCTCACCATCATATTCTACATTTGGCTCATCGGTAGACAGTTTGACTCCGTAAAGGCCACCACCATCACCTGCAGTAGTTGTCACTGTGATATCAGCATTCTTTGGAGTCCCAGGTATCCCTCCTGATACTGTTGCTTGAGCATTGACTGTAGTTTCACAATCTCCATCGGCCTGCTCAGTAACTGATACAGTAAGTGTGACTGATTCTGAGGAACCCGCATCAATAGTCCCCGATACTTGCTCTATCTGAGATGAAAAACCATTACAGTTAGATGCATCTTGTTGAGTAGATAAAGAAACAGACATATCGTCATCACCATCATTGTGCACTGTGATAGTGTATTCGGCTGGATTGTCGGCATCAGCCTCCTGAGCCATAGTGTTAGATGTGAGGCGAGGTTCAACTTCTGCTTGAACGAACGGAAGAAACAGTGTCAACAACAGCAAAACGACCAGAATTCGGGCTGACGAACTGTGATTCATCATTCAACACGCACAAACACGCCCCTCTAAGGGCTTCGGGCCTCTGGAGCCTTAGAGTCGCGTAATTTAGGCCTCAACCAGTTCATCCGATTCTGCATTACAATGTAGGCATCGACCTAGCGAGACTATGTCACATCCACGAACCTGTTGGGCCTTGTGGTATCGAGCTCCACATTGACCACAGGCCCATGCTTCGCCGACGAAAATATCTCTGCTACAAACCCAGCATTCAATCCCGGAACCACTTTCTGACTCGTATTTATTAAGAGACTCTGAAATCTTTGAAATTGCTTCATTTGCAAATATCTGATCAAAGTTACCACCTTTTTTCTTGTATACAAATAATCCTGTACCCGCAATTATTCCAACAACTAGAACGAATATAATCAGAACTAATGAGGATGAAAGAGCACTTTCGTCACCCTTGCCAGGCATAACGTCAATATCGATAACAAATACAGAATTTGAGATACTTTCACCATTCAGAAGGGATAATTGAATACTTCCATCTGAACCTGAATCCGGCTCAAATTGAATATTGATAATTGTTGATTCACCCGGTTGTAGCATTATCAAAACTTCACTCAAGATAGTGATATCCCAACTGGATTCAGAAACATCTAGTCTGTGATTAATCGGTGAATTACCAATATTCTCTACACGAACTTTGATTAGGATTGGATACCCTTCGTGAGCCACTGGATCAGTCTGTAATTCCCAGACAATTGATTGTACCGAAGCAACCTGAAGTGATACTGAGTGCTCGGCTGTAAGGCCCTCGCCTGTCATCGAAAGCGTAACTGATGGTTCAGTTCCAGACTCTGCTGAGAGAGGTATTGTGATTGTGCACCAAATTATTGTGCTCGAACCAGGAGACAGGGATGAAGGTGAGGAAGGACAATTACCAATCCAATCAGTACTTGGAAGTATAATTGTTGTCTCTGGTCTCCACGTTGAAGTGCCTTCATTCTCTACCTTCCAAGCAAGATCGAACGCTTCCCCAACGGGATGAGCACCGAGGCCCAATGGAGACTCAGAAGAGGAACCGTCAGCAAATGCAATCTGGTGGAACTGGATTGTTGGTAAGGCAGCGGAAAGAACATCAAGTGTTCTGTTCCAATCTATTGAAAATCCATCATCAGTAATGAAACGGAGTTTGAAATCACCACTCACGGCAAGTCCATTGCCCTGTAAAACAACAGTCCACTGAGTGGTTGAACCTGCTGGAGCTGTTAGTGATTGAAGTGCTCCAACTACATTCCATCCACCTGGAATTGCAACCTGATGCGGAGTAAGTTCAAGATCACGGTTGCCAGTATTGAGGAAATCCACTTTCAGTTCCAAAGTAGCGTCAGGGGAAATCTGATGCTCTACACCATCACTAATTGGAGTCGTAGAAAGTTGATCTATTGGAATCACAAGAAGAGGTATGTCAATCGACCAAACATCGTTGCTAACACGTGACCTGACATTTATTGCTGCATCAAAAACACTACCTGCTGGAATCATTGCACCAGGAGGATTAATTGTCAAATCTATTGCACGTTGTTCGCCAACAGCCAAAGTTCCTGTAGAGCCATGTGATGAGCCTTCAAAGGTTCCAAGTACATCTAGACCAAGGTGCCATCCAGAAGGAGACACCAACTCTACATCGTATGTTTGTGGACCATTCCCTAAGTTAGTTACATGAAACTGTGCACTTGTCTTCGTGAGTGGAGAAACATGAATTTGTTCAGCATGAATATCAACTTCGGCCTCTGCTAATATCGGTACTTCGAAATATAACGAAAGCATCGACTCTACTGAATTCTCAACATCGGTTCCGGTTACAATAATCTCGTAAGTTCCGGGTTGAGGTGGAGCCGGATGAATCAATGTAAATCCAATATCTACTGACTCTGCGGCTGCTAAATTAAAATTAGTGGATGTGAATGAATAGAACCAATCGAATTCTAAACCATCACTCATTCTCCTTGGAGGGCTGGATTCGATTGTTGCATTGGTCTCAAAAAGAGCAGTATTTGAAAGGACAATATTCCAAGAGGTCGAGCTATCTGTAGCATCACCTAAGGTGATTAGTGCTTCACTTGAAGATACTCTGACACCTGGTGCGCTAACTTGTATCATGTGTGTTAGAAGGTTGTTGGACTCAGAAGCCTCATCGACTAGGTCATTGGGATCAATATGGAAACTGAGTGGAATCTCACCTTGTTGTGTCGCTGTCCAACTCCAACTAATATCAGTTGATTCACCTGGACTCAATGAAATAACTTGAGTTGAGATTAGTGAGCCGTTCGCTCTAGCCATTACTTCTAAGTCACTAATAGAACCTGCACCAAGATTATTCACGGTTACAGTAATGTCTACTTCTTCACCTAATTGTGGGATTATTGGTTCAACTAAGACATCAGGTGAAAATGCAGGGTCTGGAGAGAGGTCGTTGACGTTAACTCCCCTGACCGCTATTGCATAAGGTTGCCAAGTTCGGCTACCACCATGATAGTCATCCTTGACTTTAACAGTCCATGTGCCAACAGAAGCACTGTCAATTAAGACTACTTCGACATTGTTTGTATCATCCCAACTTCCTCCAGTTATGGAACGTCCAGAATTGAATACATTGCCTTTGTAGATATTACCATTTGGATTTACTACTTCTAAGTTCAAATCATTCCGAAGTTGAGAAGATGATGTGCTTGAACCTGGATAATCAGACCACGCTAGAACAATCTTGAGTGGCTCATTTGCTCTCGTGATATCATAGGTATATTCGCGTGTCTGGCCGCTCTTTACTCGATTTCGATCATCAACAAAAATCCCCTCATCACTATCGGGAATAAGTGAATTAATCAGACTGACTCTACCCCATCCTTCATCATCATTAGGGATATTACGAGCACCCATATCTTTGGCACCAAGAATCAAGAGTGCTTTGACCAAAGCGCCCTGTGGCGCTGGTCTGTTAGCAACATCCATCAAATATTGTCTTACAAGAGTAGCAGCCCCTGCAGCAGCAGGTGTAGCCATAGAAGTACCACTATACTCGATGTACCAATTATTCGACCAGCCTGAATCAGCATTCTCAGCCTCCTGAGATAAACAAGAACGGACTCCATCACCAGGACCTACAACATCTGGCTTTATGCGACCGTCATCAGTAGGTCCACGGCTACTCCAGTAGTACATTTCATCAGGAGAACCACTGTATCGATTTTTGTGTCCGCCAATGGTAATGACATTCTTTGCAGTGCCCGGAGGAGAAACCCCGTCATTACGCTCATTTCCAGCGGCGAAGAGAACTGTCATCCCTTCATATGACCAGTATTGGTCCCAAGTCGAAGTTCTATCATCAGCATCTTCAGATTGCGTAGAGTAGGAACCGGAGCCACTGCCTGCACCCCATGAATTAGTGTGTAAACGAGCACCGCTATTGTAAGCCGAATTCAACATACTATTAATTCCGTAACTGTATAGAGACCCCGTATCATCATCCTCCATGGCTTGGAAATATAGACTCGCTTCAGGAGCAACTCCAGCGTATGTTCCACTACTGCGCATACCTGAACCGAGCACCGTACAAGCCACGTGTGTGCCATGCCCATCAGAGGTATCAGCCGTACTAGAGTCACCAGGAGTTACCGAAGTTCTTCCAACAATTCGACCATTGAAGTCACCGTGGTCATGATCTATTCCTGAATCTCCAACGGCAATTGTTTGGCCGTCTCCATCTAAATCTGTAATGAAATATGACTCGACAGTATCTATCCCCATCCAGTTCCTTGCATTGTCATTGAGTAATTCTAGAACAGGAAGGGGAGAAATCCAAGCAACTGAAGGATGTTGAGCAATTACCCCAATATCTCGGAGATTTATCTCGCCCCAAACACGTCCTTCTTCGGGGCTCCAAGAATCAGTCATCCACATCTGTGCTACGTTAGAAAGAGAATCATCAATATCAAGGCCCGGCTCTGAATGACGCTGCAACTCGTCATCCTTCCAGCCCAGAATTTCCACCATTATTGGCCCCTCATCAACCACCCTTAGCACTGGATGGACAAGAATACCTGCTGGGACTGAATGAACAGCTTCGACAACGCTAACATCTGCCAATTCAGATAATTGCTTCTCATCACCTTGAACTAAAAATCCAGAAGGAGGAACTGTTGTGCGGATTTCTAGGTTTCCAGATTCCTCTACTGCAATCCGGGCATCCCATATTCCAACGCCACCATCTACGATGACCATTGCTAAGTCAGAACGTACTAGTGCTAAAGAATCTGGAATTGATACAGAGGGTATCAGTCCGTTTTCAGTATACAACCCTATTGAAGATTCGGCAATGTTCTCTCTATTTCTCTCAAATCCTTCGATAACAATAGATTCTCCAAGCGATTGTATTGAATTGGAATCTGGAGATATCTCAATTCTTGTATTTTCAGTGCTAAGAGAATTAGTGAGAGATTGGTCAGCATCTGTCGAAGTACCACTTAGTGGAGCCATTGCTAGAAGGAACAAGGTCAACACCATGACGCAGGTACGCTGAACCATACCTCCGCGCCGAATTGAGTTACCTTTCAGTATTAGGGTCAGTTGGAACACACAATTCACGACCTATGGTCGTGTTAGAATAACCGAAGAGGGGCTGAATCTGTGAACATCTCGCGAGTCCATTCGCCAACATCATGAGTAAATCTTTCATTATATTTTGTTCCACGATAGTTGTATTCAAGAGATATTTCAATAGTATAATTCTCCCATACTGAAGCCCCATCAATTAGCAATTCCAAATCGTCCCCAGCAACTGATGTATGAGCGGGTATCTCATTTGAAAAATAACTAGTTCTTTCAATTTCAACACCTATTTCATCCAAGAAACGAATATCTAAAGTGACATCTTCAATAGATCTAGAGCCTTTGTTATCCAATTCAACGAGAATAACGTGCCCTCCTCCTCCTTGGATGTAAACCACATCTACCGAAGTTCGGTCATAAGGGACTAACCAAGTGCCAATTAAGAGCATTGCAGATAAAAGTAAGAGAACTGTAAAAGAGGCGAAAAATACTCTTTTTGGCCTAATCACTTCTACCCTTTCACCGACTATTTGCAATATTTCATGAGCCTTGTCTGATGCTCGCTCTGAATCATCATCAGATTTTGATTCTCTCATCTTCTCAAGTAGACCCATATTAGGAACCTCCAATGTAGGTTGCAGCAAGGGTTAGTATGGCCGAAGAAAATGGTTCAGGAGCAATGATATGATGAGTAGAACCCTCGAACCCTGGTATCATATTTAGCAAAGAAAGATCAGATGCAAGGCCATTTACTCCGAGGCTGGTTCCAGTAGGAACTCCACCTGTAGTCTGAGCATCAAGTAATACACCCCTCAAATCAAATGTAGTACCTAGAGCATCTACTTCAGCTGATGCTCTAGCTGAAGCAATTATTCGTCCGCCTTGTACATCTTCAATCTCAATAACACTGTAAGGCCCTGCAACTTCAACGACATGAATAGTAGCACTGCGCAAATTTTCTCCCAACGCTTCCATCTCTTCTAGAACAATTGGAGGAGTAACAGGCATGTTTGAGGTTCTAAGATAGATTCTTTCCACTCCATCTCCTCCTGAACGAATTGCAAGTCCATGATTATCAGTAGGTCCAATAATCATTCTGTCGGTCATACCTTCAGCGAGTAAAATAATGTCGCCTCGACTATTGATAGCTCTTCCATTAGCCTCTATGTATAGTGACATCCCTTCTTCTGATGCGGAGAAATCTAGCACAGGAGTCCCTTGGAATGCAAGATTCTCAGTTATGTCGAAATTTAAATCGGGTTCGGTTGTTAGATTGATTGCATTTGGCACATCACGTAAGAATACAGTCACAGGCCACCATTGACCATGCATCCATTGCATCTGCTGCATCATTATTGAATCTACAGCGGGCCCTGCACGCCTGTATTGTTCTGGGACTGTCATATCCAATGAAATAGCAGTGCCTAAACTGGCTGTGATGTCAATTGATTCGGGAATATCATTGACCAGTAATTCAGTCCTTGCTCCTGCCTCTCTATTAATTAGAAGTCCATGAATCCATTCAAGTCTGTTCGACATGTAATAATGCGTCGAGGTTGTAACTTCAGTGATTCCACCTGATGTTTCGCGAATCTCAAAAATAGTGTCTATACCA
The DNA here is from genome assembly GCA_013330385.1 of Candidatus Thalassarchaeaceae archaeon. GTDB lineage: Archaea > Thermoplasmatota > Poseidoniia > Poseidoniales > Thalassarchaeaceae > MGIIb-O1 > MGIIb-O1 sp12570u. Next base: position 7,877 of record DUIL01000002.1, on the reverse strand, counting down.
AGTGAAGTTGGTTTGTTGACTTGAAGACCTTCATATGTCATCATCAAATCCTGACCATTGACCCCATTCACATTAATCATGAATTCGCTGCGAGCTGGTTTCCATCCTTCCATACCTAATTGAATAGCCCAATCTTGGCCTTCATCAGTAGGAAGTCTAGTTACTGACAAGTCAATCATAGGTGGAAGTTCAGGTAACCATCCACGAACATGGAAACCATCACTAATACCGGTGTCAGCTGCATTCAATGAAATCCCATGAACCCAGGGTGGAATGTCAGCTGTTCCATTACCATGACTCGCATCGAAAATCAAATCGAATGCACGATCTGCATCTAATTGAATACCGTATGAAAAAGAACCGTTTCCATTCTGTTCACCTGAAGCAATATCGGTGGTTACACCTGCAAGAACTTGGTTCACAGAACTTCCTAGTTCGGCTAATCCGCCTAAGAAGAAGGCTACACCGGCTACACCTTGACTTGTATTAAATTCAGGAATTGCCAAATTGTTTGCAGCATCAGAACCTGTAGGTATGTCAACTGAAATTGTCGAAGGTAATGGATCGATAAGCACAACTGCAGATAGGCCACCATTACCCTCAGTAGGAGCATGTTCAACGTCGATGCTCATTGTCCTTTCACCGGATGTTGTCATGAATGCAGTTCCACGACCTAATGGCCCCGATGCACCCGGTTCCATTGGTGCTCTCCAGCCTACTTCTTGTAATCCTGAAATCCGAGCAGAAATAGTCGATGTGTCCGAATCAGGTTCATGATGGAAGAGGAAGTGATCACCGCTCATAGTTACTGGTTCAGGCGAATCTGTCATCTGAGCGTGGATAGTTGATATTGGAGTGGAAGAAGTCCATTTCGTGATATCTCCAAATTGTAGCGAGAAGGAGGCTGGTAAATCGAGGATATGTGCAGCCTGCCTCTGAGTTCCTTCCGTCCCAGTGTAACTTATTCGATCAATAGGCGAACTTGCAGAATATGTTGCCGTATTTGGATTGAGTTCAGCAGTGAGATTATCAGGGATATCTGAAATTGACACGCCTTGATGACTGGCTCCACTGAGGTTGTTGCTTTGATGGTCAATGTAAAGGAAAGAGAATTCCTCATTCGAGTTGGTTTGAAGCGATACACGTTGATTCTCCGTTTCTCGGTCATCAACTAGAGTAAAGGCACTCAATCCACTAAACCGCAAACTAGCTGATACACGAACTAATGGTTCTCGTGGTCCTATTCTTCCTTGTACGGTGTCTAGGGACTGATCTGTTGCAAGAATCAAATGATCTCCGGGCATTACTGGATGTGGACTGGAACCAAGTTGTAGACCAATCTCACTAATTGATTCCGCTTCTCTTTCAATTCTCCAATTGTCATGCATCTGAAGATGTATAGTATGACCAGATAAGCCACCTGAACCGCCAACTCCACCACTAATTACGTCAACTGTAGCAGATGGAATATCATTGATTATTGTACCAATATCAAGGAATAAATCTACTATGTTAATCAAAACCACATCTAAGATTCGTGACATAAAATCTAGATTCTGAGAGGAATCAAGACTGGTATCGGACTCAGATGTTCCACCTAATTCAAACGAACCGAATAGAACTACTGCTGTGGGAACATCTTTGGCCGTAATCTGGATTCTTCTATGATCTGATTCAGCCCCGCCCCGTTTCATCCAAGAATGATACTCGACCTCTTCAATCGATTCTACTGAACGCACTAAAACCAAAGTCTTAGGAGGATATGCAGGATTAACTGGAAGACTTGAATCATCTACATTCTGTGATGTATCTCGAGTGAAGTTCTTGACACCAATAATCAATCCTAGACGGTTTGGTTGCCCGCCAGGTAGTTCAGGTACAGACTTGGATCCTAACATTGTGAAGATTCGGTCAATTTCTTCAGCATCTAGAGAACCTGCGGGCATACCACGGAACCAACCTGAGGAATCTGTAACATTGCCGTGAATACCATCTGAATTCTCAGGAGGAACTTCGGAACGATTCTCATGGAAATGCAAGTGGAGGTCTGCTCTCTCATCAGCCCAATACTCGACTGTTGTGAGACCATTCTCTCCGATATTTCCAGTTCCATCTGCAAGAGTGCTGTCCGTTCGGATGGTCACATCAACTTGTTCTGGTAAAATCGTCGCTAGTCCATTTGGATGAACTGCGGCTTCAATGTAAGCGACCTCCCACACATCGCGATCATCTTGCGAATCAGGAGGTGAATAATGGACATAGCCAAATCCAGCAGTTACCCCACAACCTATCTCACTAGAAGGCAGGGTTGTGAGTTCAAGCGGGGAGTAGTCCTCGGGACAATTTGTTTGACCTTGATTTTCTATTGAGATTTGATATGGTGCCGAAATCGATGCTATCGATATGCCGGACTCACCATTTGTAGCTAAACCAAGTAGCAGGGAAGTAATTCCGGAAAGAAGATCACCTACTGCTCCGGATACGTCAAAATAGAATCTTTCAAGACCTACTCCAAGTGTGAATTCATATGGTGTATGAGTAAATTTTGAGTCTATGACCCAGACATAACTTTCCCCTTCACTGAGTAAACCATCAGAATATGCAAAAGCCTTCAGTAACGAGACTTCTAGGGTTTCTAAATCATCCCAATCTGGATCGGTTAGACTAGATTGTAAAACAGTGATGCGATAATCAAGATGAGGTGCTACGGAGAGTGTTGAACCATCTATCTCGGGGTCATTGAGATCTAAACTCAGACCTACCTGAATATCATCATCACCATCATCATCAATATCCATTTGGTGAAGGAAAGCATCAGTTTCTGAATCTAGTAATGAAAGAAGGGATGAGATGAAAGTGATTGATTCGTATTTTTCTACTACTTCTCCATCCTTGTCTACATACCTTGTCCAAATCACATAGTCTGTGAGATTGAAAAGAGTGGTCCAAATGTTCCTTACTTCACCAGGAGGTCTACTTCCTTCGTCAGTCAATATTTGATATGGCTCCGGATGAACTACATGAGGGGCGGCAGTTTCTACCAAATTGACATCGTCTAATGCCTCATCAATGTCATGCAGAGGATCGGCGACAGAGGTTTCCTGAATTCCTAGTTTGAGTTGTTCTAGCATTGGATTAGCCAATTGACCTATGGCCTGAGAGTCAATAACGTCCTGTCTTTCACTCAAAACTGCAGATAATTCGTCTAGAATATCAAAATCTTCTGATTCTATTCTTGACTCGGCGCTTACTGCTGCAAATGGAGCAAGAGTGGGTAACAAGAAGAGTGCTACAAGAAGAATTGTGTGTGTATGATTGACACTGGGCGCACGGCGAATTAGGCGGACAGCGTCATTGCCCATACACGCACCTCTATGAGGTGCGATTTAGGGTCTTGGGCTGCAAGAGCACTATATGACTCAACTTCCGACCCTGCAATAATGTCGGATTCAATTCAAAGTGATGGTTTCTATGGAGCCACATGAAGGGCATGCAGTTCGGACAACATCATGACCATCAGGTAGAGTGATTTCGAATCTCTGTTCGCAATCACTACAGTTCTGTTGCACGGTTCTATCGCCTGATGAAATAGTGGTTGCTGGCTCCTCAGACTCTTCTTCTGATTCATTTGAAACCGGAGGAGGTGACGATTCCTCTTCTTCTGACTCATCATCTTGTGGTTCGGCAATATCCGATTCATCCGGAGTTGGAGGAGAGGGCAATTCTTCTTCCACCGATTCAGGAGCTGGTGCGGGAGGAGGAGGAGAGGGCAACTCCTCATCCATGTCGTCAGTTTCAGGTTCGGGATTCCAAACTTCTCCTGCGCCTGAATCGTGAGAATATTCGACAACATCAACAAGATTGTCGACCTCATCATCATCTGAGAATTCGGCAAGTAAATCTGCGGCTGGGCTCGAGGCTTTTGTGGAAGTGATTGGTGTTGACGAACTGATTAATTCGTCAATATCAGGATCTTCAATCGCTGCCGCTGCTGCCGCTGTTGCTGCAGGGTCACCTGTGCCAGCCATACCGGTTGCATATTGACCAAATGGAGAAGCGGATTCGACTGTACTTGGCTGACTGATTGCAGAACCCCCTCCGTACATTGCCTTCTGTTCTTCAATCGTCAATTCCTTCGGTTTTTCCTCATCAGCAGCCGCCTGTTCAGCTAGAAGAACTGCAAGGCGCTCATTTGTCGTCCGTTTCCAAGAAATAAATCCAATCAATCCTACTATTAACACAATTACCAATAGGACTAATCCTACCAATAGTAGAGGGTCAAGACCGAAGGCCTTGTCATCATCATCACTAACTACTGTCACATAGTAGGTAATCTGTGAATAAACACCTGCATCATTAGTTATTGTACAAACCACTTCGTAAGTTCCCTTTTGAGGAAAATCACGGTAAATCTGGATTCCACTAGATTCAGCATCGTTAGTTGTATCTCCGTCTCCATCTAGATCAAATTCAACATCGAAATCCCAAGTGTATTGTAGATTTGTAGACTCAGGATCAAACGCTTCGGGAGCAAACAAATTAGTTTCGCCAAGAATTACAATCACTTCCTCTGTTTTACTTGGAACTATTGGGGGTGTGGAATCGTAAAGTTCGATAATTGCGAATTCTTCACTGATGAGTCCTTGTTTGTCAGTAACACGCAATGTGACGGTGTGTTCTCCTGCCGCATATGTTGAATCAAATCGGAAGGTGAAGGTTTTGCCATCCTCCCAATCATTTGAATTGTAAGTTTCTTCAATTTGGTCATCCATTAACCATTCAACACTAGCAATACCCCAATTGTCTTGGATTCCTGCAGTCAAAAGTAATTCATCATCGAAATCCTTGCGGATTATTTCAGAATTTGTTAAAGTCAACTCAGGAGGAGTCATATCTTTTACCTCCATGTTGAGATATACACTATCGCTGCGACCGTCGTTAGAGACTATTCGCAAACGGACGCTGACATTGGCTGGCTCGTCCCAACTAACAGTTACTGTCATTCCAGCAGTATCATCAATCCCATCACCATTAGTGTCCCAATGGAATCCATCTGAAGGAATCTGATTGGAATGATTTGGGGTATTCGAGGCGTCGAGAATAACATCGGCGGATACATCTATTTCAGCTAAATTTTCTGCATCACTAATTATTGGATTCAGAATAGGAGTAAGGTCAACTACTACAGTTGTAGCAACAAATCCAGTCCCTGCACCACCTCCAGCAGGCCCAGGACGATTGTCGGCGACAAGATACAAGTTCTCACCTTGATACTGTTCTGTTACAGTCCAAGACATGGTTCTCTCGTTTGAAACCAAAAGCATTTCAGAACCTGAGACAAATGTCGTAGCCGTTCCGCCTTGTTCATACAAATCTAACTGATTTTCAGTCATCAGGAATACATCAGGCGCACCCTGCATAGTTGTTGAGAACATATTGACTAGGGTGCCTGCGTCAAGGGTCAGAGGACCTGCTAGAACTTGATAGGTATCTGTTTCTAAACGAACTATTGAGTCAACTATACCGAAGGTTGGAGTCGAAACACTAGCCACATCTAGAGTGACATCTGCAACACTGCCACCTTGTGCGCCACCACCCTGATCCTGAGGGTGGGCCATATTATCCAGAACAATGTACCAACGAGTATCTCCGCGGTCTGAAGGTGCTGTCCAGTGCCATGTACCCGAACCTGTGAATGACTCGAATACAGATTCTGTCTGCCAAACGGAGTCAAGGCGGTAATTTTGCTCATTTTGGTATACTGTGATTGAACTGGAGGCAAACATCAACACATCAATGGCAACATCAGAGGCAACATCGAAAGATAATGTATCCCCTGGTGAAAGAGTTCCAAGATCGATACGAACACAGGCTCCGTCATCGATATTCCAGTTAGATGGCATCACAGATGTATCTGCTGGTGCACAAGAAACTACACCCTTAGAATCAGCCTCTACAAGAGGTGCTGAGGAAGCCAGTAGGAGTATGAGAAGAACTCCGGCCGAGAAGGTACGCATTGTGTATGCGTTCACCCTCCCCTTTTGAATCGTATCGCAGCCTCGTTCGGTCAAGTATCACTCTGAAATGAGATGATTTGGGCTCAGGAATCACGAGGAATGGGGGTTGGAGGGAACCAACGCAAGACCACTACATCGCCAACGGAGCGCACCCAATTCCACGGAATAGCAAGGTGAACTCGACCCTCAACAAGATCTGCGGGTGGGTCAGCGACAAAGATGTGAGTGCATCTCCAATTATCTGTATCAATGACGGTGTCATGCACTGTGCCAAGCAATCTACCACTCGGCAAAATCACCGGTAGATTGCGAACAGAACTGACTTCGGACTCGACCATCTATTGCGCGGGCACGGAAGGAAGCCATCAACTTTCGTCTAATGTGAAAGAAACTACAGGCAATCAGTATGTAAAAGCAAATTCGCCAAATCTCACTCTGATGATAATGCATTATCGAAGAATGAAATCAGATTCGACTTGTATGTATCTGATTCACCCCATATTGCATCAACATGAGCTCTATCATCAACATACCATGTTGTGACATCGCCACCGTTCTCTAACATTCTCGCCTCAAATCTCTCTGAATGAACAATCGACACCCTAGGGTCATCCTTACCATGAGTCAAGAAAACAGGCCTCTCTCCAGCAACGTCAGCCGCTTCCATTGGGGAGCGACCATCCAAATCAACTCCGGCTAACCAACCTCCAACTGTAATTCCTGGGCCGGCAAAGATAGTCGGGAATCCCATTCTACTCAATTCATTACGAACAACTAGTGGGAAATCGAGGACCGCACTATCCAGCCACATTGCTCCGATTCCGGGTTCTTCAGCAAAGGCAATGGCAGCTCCACCACCAGCAGAAAAGGCGGTCATTCCAACCTCTCCAGGCTGGTAGCCTTTCTCTGCAATTAGCCAATCATATGCACCTAAGAGATCCTTGTACTCAATCTGTCCAACCGCGAAATAATCTCCCACAACATCGCTATCGCCATAATTCCGCAAATCAAAGGAAAGAGTATTGATTCCTCCTTCAGCGAGGTAACCTTGCATCAGCAGCATCTCAGGTTTGCACTTTCCATTCATCGGCATTCCATGAGTTTGAATGACTACCGGAGCATCAGGGTCAACCTCAACATACCATCCCCTGAGTGTAATATCTGAATTGCCCCTCGGCGAGAAAGTTACATCTTCATAGGAATCCATCTGATACGAAGATGCATCAAAATCGCGACGGATTTCGACGCGTTCCTCGGCAGCGGGCCAAGGCTCAAAACTCTCCCAATCATCATCTGAATCCCAGTCAGAAGGTGTATTTTCGGCCCACATTCCACAACCAGGGTTTACAGCCAAGGCTTGCGATGCAACGACATAGCCAATTCCAACATAACCAATTGAGAAAACTATCAGTCCTACAATCGCAATAGCAGAAATCTTGTTGTTTCTACTAAGAGACTTCCACTTGTCTAGCACATTAGCCATAGAATCATGCAAACATAACTCAGGTATCTGAGTTCCGGTGACAATCACTTGCCGAGATTCTTGTTGGCCTTCAAGGATGGGCGAAGTTTCTCAGCACCCTTACCCTTGTTGTACAGACCTCGTCCGCGCTTTCCAGCACTGGTCATTCCACGCTCTGCGCGGCCTCGGTGACTGTTACCCTCAGCAATCCAGCCGAGTTGCTTGTCGGACTTGATTGCAGGGTGGTGTGGATCAATCATGATGACTTCGAAGAATTTGTTCTTACCATCTTCACCAACCCAGTACGAGTTTAGAACCTCAAGGTTAGGGTAGCGCTTACTAGTGCGCTCCTCAGCCATTCTTTGAGTGGACTTTGCCATTGTGATTTTCTTGATACC
>DUIL01000124.1:4258-5161 GCA_013330385.1 Candidatus Thalassarchaeaceae archaeon | reverse complement strand
TGCCGAAACTAATCGCCGCCTCGGCTAAATTACTCTCGTCGGCATAAATCGCTTTACTAGGATGGCTGCGATGAAAGCAATTGCAGCAGCCACATAGACTGAAGCAACCATTCCCTCTACAAATGCCAACTGAGCATTTTCAATTAATTGCGCGCCGAGTAAATTTCCTTCACCAACTAATCCTCCCCCTACTTGCATTGCTGCTGGGAACGATTCAAAGGGTAATTGACCGAGATATTCTAACCCCTCAGGTACAACCATATTTCTTTGATAATATTCGTTCAGAACAGACCCTCCAATCGCAATACCAAGAGCCCCTCCAATTTCTCTGCTGGTGTCATTAGTAGCACTACCAACTCCTGCTTTATCGGCCGGAATTGAATCCATAACTAAGGTAGTAGCTGGTGCCATGGTGAGCCCCATTCCGAGTCCTAATAGGAAGAATATTAGTGCAAGTTTAGTGTAATCCGTATCGATGGTTACAGTAGTGAAAATTAACATCCCAATAGTAACTAATGTGAGTCCAGTCGCTACGACATTATTACTGCCAAATTTCTCAACAAGCCGATCGGAATTTGCTGCCGCGGGCATCAAACCTAAAGGCAGAGGCAAGAATCTCAAAGCGGCTTCCAGAGCAGTGTGCTCTCTCACTAATTGGAAGTGCAACATCTGCGTGAACATGAATGAAAACATCACATAGAAAGTTAGCATTAACGCCACTAAGCCCATTGTAAAACCTCTATCTTTGAAGAAATCAAGAGGTAACATAGGGAACTCCACTCGACGTTCCCAACTTACGAATATAGCAGATAAAATGACACCTAGCGCACCAATCCCTAGAATTTCAGAAGAAGTCCACCCAACACTCGGGCCTTCGATAATAGCATACAGAATAGAACCTAG
>DUIL01000124.1:0-3872 GCA_013330385.1 Candidatus Thalassarchaeaceae archaeon | reverse complement strand
TTTTCGGTACAAGGAACAAACCGAGTAATAGTGCTAAGATGATAATTGGCACATTTATCAAGAAAACCATCTGCCAATCATAGTTCTCAACTGCCCATCCTCCTACTATCAAGCCAATTGGCGCTCCAACGCCTGCCATTGCTGCCCAAATCCCAACTGCCTTCCCGCGCTCTTCGGGAGGAAAGACAACCACAACCACAGAGAGAGTCGCAGGCATCACCAAAGCGGCCCCCAGTCCCATAACAGCCCTAGCTGCAATCACATCGCTAGATGAGTCAGCATAAATCGCAGTAAGTGCAGACGCTCCGGCTACCATTATCAAACCAAGTTGTAAAGCCCCCTTTCTTCCGTATCTATCTCCAATGGCCCCCATTACAAGCAGCGTTCCCCCGAAGATTAGTGCATAAGCGTCCATTATCCACTGAAGTTCTGTATTGTCCGCTTGAAGATCCTTAGACAATTCAGGTAATGCGACGTTTAGAGTCACATTGTTGAGCATCACAATAACAAGACTCAGACTCATTACACCAAGTATTGCCCACCGTCGACGAAACACGGTTTCGGCATCCATAACATAGCGAAGCGCCCCAACTCTTTGAACCCGCAGGTAACTTAGCCCACACCCCTTCCCCGTTCTGAATGTCCCTACCCCGCCGAGCGATGGAACAGATGGGTTTCTCCATCTGTTGTTTGTCGTGCGACGCTCCAAATGTAGCGGGAACAGAACGTTGCAGGTCATGTATTGGTGCCCATGCAAATGCAAGAGACAATCTTACTAGTGGCCCTGCTTCCACCAAGGCACATCGGCTAGCTCGCGAATTCGTTACAATGTTGGCCGAACCTCACAAACATATTGATGACAACATTCATGGAGATACGATGTTACATTATCAAAGCCTTATTGATACTCACGAAGGGAAGGAAGAGGTAACAACATTGGAGCAAGTAGAAGCCCGATTCGCCCGACAACGAGCAAAGGAAGACAAGTCGCTGATACGCGATGTGGCAAACCAGAGCCCTTGGGCTAAACGTGCCCCTGATGCGGCAGAAAGAGAAGAGATGCTATCTCTTTTTGGCTCAGAAAAAGGCCGAGAAGTGCCAACCTGGGATGATCTAATGGATGAAGTCGGCGAGTTGCTCGATGAGGATTGACAAGCGAGAGACTTCAAACGAGTTGGCAGTAAGGGCGTCTACAATGGCAGGTGAAAGAGACCCTCGTGCCTCTCGTTTAGAGGATGACCCCTTTGAGCGCTCCAAAGCGCCATCAAGTCATGGCCGTGCCCGAGACGATGGTAATTGGCGCAAGCCGCATGTTAGGGTTGTAATATCTAATAATGGCCAAGGAGGCCAACCCTTTTTCCGAATTTTTGGCGAAGAACCACGACCAAAACAAGTCTACATCCACAAAGGCTCAATTTGGCATTTTTCTAAGATAGAAATCAAGCATTTAGTGCAGGCCACATTAGCATTCACCCTCGCTCTAGCATTCATGTCAACAGGTGGTATTTTTGGAGCCATGTCAAAACCCGTGCTTTTCATTATAGGCGGCCTAGTGTATTTCCTCGCCTTAGCACCAGCCTTTCTTCTGCATGAAATAGCTCACAAAGTAATGGCTCGTCATTATGGCTGTTGGGCAGAGTTCAGAGCATCACCATCGGGGCTTAGATTTGGAGTATTCTTAGCAGCAGCGTTTGGTATTGTTTTCATGGCACCCGGAGCAGTTATGGTGATGGGAAACACAACAAAGAGTCAATTTGGAAAAATAGCCCTCGCAGGGCCCGTTACCAACGTAGCACTGTGGATCATTGGTCTGGTAGCAATATTATTGGGTGCTGGAAACATTGCTTATCTGAGCGCTATTCTAAGCCCTTGGATGTGGGGGAATGCTGTTCTCGGCACATTCAACATGTTGCCATTTGGTCCACTTGATGGAAAGAAAATCAAAACATGGTCCGAAACTTCATTCTATGTTTGGCTAGTAATTTGTATTAGTTTGGTTTGGTTCAATATGGAATACCTCAGCGGCCTTCTCAGTTAGGTGCATCGCGCAGGAGGTAAAGTCAACATGGAAAGAGACAGGAGGCGCGCGATGCAATCTGAACATCACCCTACCCTTCTTCAACTTTAACCCGGCACGAACTAATTCTGCATCATGGTATAGCGTTCAATACGGGCTTCTCATCACAGTGGAAGAAGGTCATCAGAGCCCACCACGTAATCATATCGAGACTGTTCACAAGGTTGGCAACACCAGTGTTGTCTTCTCCGTAATCCTTGCCGGTTGTATCCATCCACTCTTCCATTTCTTCTAGGGTGTCACAGGTCTGATGGTAGCACCAGTAACCGTCCACCAATCCGCCAAAGCCCACAGTCACAGTTCCGAGGTTGTCCTGGAAGCTGGCGTGATCACTCCTTGCAGTCGTATCTTCGTAGACGATAATTTCTGGCCGGTCCGAATCAAGCCATACATCTGTTTTCCATGTATCTGCAGAATAGTTAGTTCCTACTAATGTGCCCATTTGTTCCTCTAATCCCAAAGCATCAGAACCAATCCAATTCGAAAGGCCCACCATACCGGGCTGGTCCAACTTATCGTGATTTGGCCCGGGCCCTATGTACACCCTCATTGGCCACACCTCCGAGTCCTTGGGGTATCCATCCTCGTCAATTTGAGGGTCTGGATCACCATGTGGTGCACCTCCGCCACCAGGCCAGTTAACACCAGCCATGTCGAGGTTGATGTAATTGGTAACGGTAACATCGGGGTTGTCTTCCTTGACGTAATAATCAGTCCAGTAATCCGAACCTCTCTTTCCTCCTTCTTCTCCAGACCAAAGGCAGAATACCATAGTACGCCGACTCTCAAAATCAGCCAATGCTCGTGCAGTTTCTAGAACCATAGAGGTCCCCGCGGTATTATCGTAAGCACCGACTCTGGTTCCATAAGTCCTCGAGCCAGTTACATGAGGGTCGAGGAGAACCGCATTTGCTGGTGGCGCAATGTCGAAGTGGGCTCCAAAGACCAGCCATTCATTGACCACCTCGCTACCCCATTTGTAAGCGCAGATATTGTAGGCTTCAGGATTCTGCACATTGAAAATATCAGTAAATTCAAACCTGTGAGTTTTTACTTCTAAGCCAAAACCTTCCAACTCAGAAATGAGGTATAGCGCAGCATCTTCATAGGCGACATTTCCTTGACCTGCCCATCTATCATAATAACCAGCCTTACCATCAACAATATCCAGTGAATTAGCCGGGTCAGTAATTTCGTAAAGCCTATCGTAAACAATTCTTCCATGCAGCAAACCAGTAGAGTGCGCCCCACCTTCATCCAATCCAATATTAGCCGCACGTTGAATATTCAGAGTTTTTATTCCAACCGAACCACCTGTTTCAATACTATGATTTACAGTATCAAAGGTTGAGTTAAGTCCTGCCGCAACTCGCATAATTGCGTCACCTAAATTACCCGAATCACCACCACGAGCCAACCATGTACTCCACGATTCTTCTTGATTGCGAATAGGCCAATTCTCCCTACCTGAATCACCCACCATGAATAACATGGTTTCAGTTCTAGGGGGGGTCAATATAGACAGAGTCACAGAGTCGCCCTTTGTCAAATCTAGAACAGTTGAATTTTGTACAAATTGAGTATTTGGATCTTTCAAAAGGTATGGTATGAAAACCGACATTTTAGCAGTCACTTCAAATGTCAAATCCTGAAAATATCCAGCTTCATTACTTGAAATCTTAATCTCAAGATTGTCTGGTGAAACCGAGACCGAGTCACTACCAAAGCAACCACTGAGTGGTACAGTCAGCATTAGGCCAACAACGAATACAGATGCTAGACGCTGCGGCCGCAC
>DUIL01000015.1:1556-8987 GCA_013330385.1 Candidatus Thalassarchaeaceae archaeon | reverse complement strand
CTACTCAGATGAAGGCGGAAGTCCCGGAGATGTTCATGCAGAATTCCCCGTGTATGTTTCTTTGACTGATGCAGGTTCTAATGCTGGAAAAACAAATCTCGGCCCAATTATTTTCATTCTTCCTTTCATTGCCATAACTCTTCTCCTCGGCTGGGTAGGATACCGTGAAGGCTGGAGGGCAGAATCTGAAGAGGAATTTGATTTTGCTGAAAGGGGCTTGAAGACATTAGAGAAGGCCAATCCAATGATTTGGGGTCCCGCTTTGGTTAGTGGTACCAAAAATGCATCTTCGGAATGGAGAAAAGGAGGGGCATTAACCGTAAACAAAACTCGAAGGATTGTTACTCTCTGTCTTCTTTACTTCGCTCAAGGATTACCCTGGGGATTCGCTAGCGTTACCTTTGCTGCTTACTTAGTGAAAAATGGGACTCCAATCGGTGATATCGCGTTACTATTCGGAACTATTGCACTACCATGGACATTCAAATGGATTTGGGGGCCAATAGTAGACTCTGTATTTATTGAAAGATTTGGCCCTCGTAGGCAATGGATTCTTTTTGCTCAAACTGGAATGGCATTGACATTAGGAAGTCTGATATTAATTCCGGATCTCAATAGTAAAATTGAACTTGTTACTCGAATTTTGTTTGTTCACAATATTTTCGCCTCCCTTCAAGATGTAGCAACTGACGCACTTGCTGTAGAAATTTTGCAGCCGGATGAAGTAGCGAAAGTTAACGGATTTATGTTTGCAGCGAAGAGGGGTGGAATAATAGTAGGAGGTGCAGTCCTTGGAGTTCTTGTATCATACATCGATATTTCAGGTGTGATAGTGGCTCAATTGGTGTTGCTTCTAGCTGTCATTATAATACCCTTAACAATGATTGAGAAGCCAGGAGTCAAGTTATTCCCGTGGTCTGTGCAAGAAGCAATTTTATCTAATTCTGATGAAGGACAAGATGGTCAAGATGATGAAGAATCAGAAACTCCATGGGTGGATGAGATTGACTTTAGAGTGGCCCGAACTGTAGGATATAGTGTATCAGAAGAAAAAATTTCATTCGCATCTTTCTTTGCAATTATTGGTTTGTCAATTTGGTTCTTAGGCTTCGCAATTGATGTGTTTACTATTGACTGGTCTGTTGGAGATTCTATCGCAACAATGACCTCTCCAGTTAGTCGTGTAATTATATTATTAGCAGTTCTTTCATTATTAGTTTCTAAATTGAACGAAAATCTACCTTCGATTATTAATCCATTCAAATTAATTCCTACATCTAGCAGAAATGCCGTAGCTAGAACTTCATTTTACTTGATCAAGGCCTTCTCTGTTCGTTCGGCCTTTATTTTGATATTCCTTTGTGCTCTTTCAGAGTTATACATCTTTGTCGGCCCAATTGTAATTGATATTTTCATCAATGAGGCGGGTTGGTCCCAAGCAAAGTACAACGGAATTGTTGGCGGAATTGTTGTATTTGGTGGATTATTTGGACAAATAGTTGGAGGTCTACTAGGGGATAAGTATGGTACTAGAAGAGTCGCAATGGTTGGATTTACTATTCTTGCTCTAGCAAATGCGACACTGGCCTTCTTGGAACCAATGTGGCATAAAACAACACTCATGACCTTCTACCTAATCATTCAGGCCTTCGTTGGCGGTATTGCTTGGATTTGTATTATTTCTCTAAGTATGAGATTAACATGGAGCAAAGTTGGTGGAACTCAATTCACAGCGTACATGTCTATATTCAATGCCTCAGGTGTATTTGCATACACTCTAACTGGCCGGATGATTGAAGTTTTCAATTATTCCACAGCCATATACATCGGCGCGGCATTGACAATGCTAACTGTAATCATGTTGATTTTCATTGATGAGGATGAGACCGATAGAGTCCTTGAAGGCCGCCTTGATGATGACGATGAAGACGGAGATGAAAGTTGGTGGGAAGAGGAAGGACAAGTGATGGAGGGAGCAGAACTTGGCGAGCATGCATCATTGGCTTGAATCGTGTGAAACAGACTTTCTTCTATTTACCCAAACCGTTTGTCCCTATTGCACTCGTGCAAAAAATGCACTCGCCGCAAAAGGTCTAACTTACACAGAAGTAAACTTCGATCATGAGGGTGAATTACGCTGGGAAGTAATGCGTGAGACTGGTCATCGCACTGTTCCAATCTGCTTTGACATGAGAGGCGAAGTTCCTGTATTTGTTGGTGGTTCAGATCATCTTCTGATTTACTTAGATTGAGTTTGCAATTTCTTGGATTGCAGACTTTAGTTCATCGAATTGATTCAGATTTACCATGTGCCCTTTCTCATGCTCAAGTCGTATAATAGGCCAATCACCCGCTTCGAAAATCTCAGCGTGCTCATATCCATAATCGATAGGCACGAGGTGGTCACCTTTGCCATGCATCCAAACCACCGGCCGGGGTTTTAGGAAAGGTAGAGATGCCTCTAGAGATTCAGGTCGTATGGTTTTAGTTGCGATTAGAACGAGTCCAACTATTCTGTCTTGAACATCAGTTTCTAGTAAAGCGGAAGCCATTGCCCCTCCTTGGGAAAATCCACCTACAATAATTGGCCCATCAGGTAGCTCTTGAGTGACTCGAATTAGTGAATCATCAACATCTGATTGGGAAGATGAATCTAGAACGTGAGATATTGTATCGTCTGCTCTTAACCACCAAGCATAACCACCTTTTGTAGGATGTTCAATCTCTGCCTGAGGGCATAAAACACCCCAACCTTCGGGTGCTAGACTTTCAGCCAGGGGCTGCATCTTAGCAGCCGTGCCTGTCATTCCATGCATCATTACTAGAGTGCCATGACTCATATTCACACCTAAAGAGTCCAAGATTGGGTAATCCCACCAGCGACATGGATACGTAGGTGAGTATCTCCTGTAAATGTTAGAGTTAGGGTATATTCTTCACTTGGGTAAGGTAATGTTCCCAGAGTCCCATATTCCTCTGCTCCAGGCCCCCACGTTCTTTGCAGTGCTGAGACAGATAGATGGTCACGCAGTGTCAATGTGATTGTTGAACCACCACTACCACAAGAAGCATCTAGGAAATAGATCATTTGATCCCAAGCACCATCATTAGGATGGTCATTTACAAAGAATGAGTCTCTAATTTCAGCATCTGGACCTGAGTTGTCCAAATCGTTGCTGTAAAGGTCCCCGCCGCGTGTGAAGTACACATCTCCTGTGTGTGATTCGCCATTAGTGGCATGCATCATTCTTAACTGCTGAATTTCTTCTGAATCTGTCCAAATGAATGATGAGAAGAAACCAATTTCTGCATCAAATACGTAATCCAATCGTGCGCCATCTGCTGCCTGTGCAGAAATAACAGCGACATCACCTGCGATATCTAGAACATTAGCAGTCCAGTCATTGCTGAATAAAGAAAATGACCAACTCATATCTTCCTTCAAAGGGAAGGTTAGAACTGGTTGTGGCATGCCATTTTCATAGGCGCTGAGATTGTCATGAGTAATTCGCCCCAAAAATGGATTGTGATTGAGAACAGCGTGTCTATGAGCTTCAGTAATACTAGAGATTGCTAGCATATACGCTGTACCATCTTCTTCACTATCTGAAGCGACTACTAATCGAGCCGTATCATCTGAATAATCTGGTGTAGAGAAAGTGTAGAGCCACCAGTCTCCAACATCCCATTGCGGTACCTCAATTGCATCACTTGAGCCATCACCTGAACCTCCATCTCCAAAACCCGCACAACCGGCCACCGAGGTGACGAGCAGGACAAGTGTCATGCCCAGTGCAGAGGCTGCGCGCATGGTTATCCCTATCGCCTCACAGTCAAGAGGCTGACGCTCTCTCGGCTATTGTGTTCAAAGTAATCCAGTTTCGGTTAACTTTCCAGTTCCAGCTAGAACCACAGCAACAATTGACATCAACTTGATGAGAATGTTGAGTGAAGGTCCACTGGTGTCCTTGAACGGGTCTCCGATGGTATCACCGATAACTGCAGCATCGTGAGAAGCATCTCCCTTAGCTGCACCTGAGATGTGACCTTGCTCGATTGCTTTCTTTGCGTTATCCCAAGCACCACCAGCATTTGCCATGAATAGCGCCATGAGGACTCCTGTTACGAGAGATCCTGCAAGAAGACCACCTAGTGCAACAGAACCTAGTATGATTCCTACTGCAACAGGCGCTGTTACCGCGACAACTCCAGGTCCGACCATTTCTCGTAGAGCAGCCTTAGTTGAGATATCGACACATTTCTGTGAATCCGGCTTAACACCTTCACGACCTTCTAGAAGACCATCAATTTCACGGAATTGCCTGCGAATTTCAACAACCATTTCCCCAGCAGCCTTGCCGACGGAAGTCATAGTCATTGCAGCGACGACGAATGGTAATCCACCGCCAATCAATAGACCTACGACGACCATTGGGTCGGTTAATTCGAGTGTAATACCACCAACTGCTGTTGTGTATGCTGCGAAGAGTGCGAGTGCTGTTAGGGCAGCAGATCCGATTGCGAATCCTTTTCCAACCGCAGCGGTTGTGTTTCCAATCGAATCGAGAGCATCAGTAATTTCACGGACATCGTCGCCAAGTTCGCACATTTCTGCGATTCCACCAGCATTGTCTGCTACCGGGCCATATGCATCGACGGTCATTGTAACTCCGACTGTTGCAAGCATTCCCATAGCAGCCATTGCGATTCCATAGAGTCCAGCAGTGCCGCCACCCATGAATTCGTTAGCACCCATTATTCCAATCGCGATGAGAAGAACTGGAGCAAATGTAGACATCATACCGACTGATAAACCAGCGATTGCATTAGTTGCTGGCCCTGTTTGTGACATCTCTCCGATGTGAGGAATTGCCTTGGGCTTGATACCGAACACTGGTTCGATGCCGGTATAGTATTCAGTGACTAAACCAATTAAGATACCAATGATTGAACCTAGAACAACAGAGTGCATAACACCGTATGACACATCAATTAATCCTTGATTGATAGCACCATAACCACCTGCTGCGAAAAGAATAGCACCAATGAAGGTGGTATTACGAAGAGCGGCCGCTGCATCTGAACCGTTCTTCAGAATAGTCATAGAGAATACTCCAACGATGGATGCCATGTATCCTATGAATCCGAGAAGGATTGGGAGAATGACATAATCTGAGGACATTCCACTTCCTTCTCCGCTAGCGATAATCATTGCTGCAATTATGGAGCCTACGAATGATTCGAAAATATCTGCACCCATTCCTGCAACATCTCCAACGTTATCTCCAACGTTATCTGCGATAACCCCTGGATTGCGAGGATCATCTTCAGGAATTCCTGCTTCAACCTTTCCGACCAAATCTGCGCCAACATCTGCTGCCTTGGTGTAAATTCCACCACCAACACGAGCGAAGAGAGCAATGGATGAAGCACCCATTCCGAATCCTGCAGCAGCAGTAATGTCTGATCCTTCAGTTCCTGCTCCTAGCCAGAATGCAATCAGAGAAATACCGAGCAATCCAAGTCCGCCAACAGAGAGTCCCATAACTGCTCCACCATTGTAAGAAACTTCTAGAGCAGCTGGCTGGCCACCATTCTTTGCAGCCATAGCAGTTCGGCCATTTGCCGAAGTTGCTGCCCGCATTCCAGACAATCCAGCAAGAATTGATGCGAGCGCACCTGCAAAGAATGCAATTGCGGTATTAGTATCATTCAATACCGCAAGTATTGCACCAACTAAGACTACGAAAATAGCCAAAACTCTGTATTCCGCTTTTAGGAAGGCCATTGCCCCATTCTGAATTTCTTGTGTAATTTCTGCAACTCGTGGGTTGTCAATCTCAATGCTGTTTACTTTTTTGTATAGAATCATAGCAATTAGTAGTCCAAAGAGGCCTGTTCCTGCTGCAATTAGTGGTATATTCTCCATCATGGTGTTCACCTATGTTGTGCCGCCGACCGGAGGACTCTATTTAATCCGAATTGTTGGTACCCGCCCCTACGGGGCGGTAATTCAGGCTTATTTTTGAAGCACTATATCTGCAAAGGATGCAAGAATTCCAGCTCCGTCATGCTCTCCTCTCAAAGAGGCATATTCCTCTTTTGAGATGTGTCCCCATTCATACGCTCTCTTGATTCTCGCTTTTGCCGCTTCGGGATGGAATTGCACTCCCCATGCAGGTAGTACTTGTCCATCTTTATCATTTACACGAATAGCAGTCACCTGATTGTGAGATGCTGTACTCAGTAATGTACAATTTTCTGGAATTGTCATCACATGATCTTGGTGACTAAACACACCTACAATCGCCTCATCCTCATTAGTATGAGATGTCAATAACTTGTCAATTTCTCCTTCTTCTGTTAATTCCAAATCCCATAATCCACTAGAAATAGCATCTGCTCTTTCAATCTGTGAACCAAGTGCATGACAGAGCAATTGATGGCCGAAGCAAATTCCTAAGGTTGGAGTTCCTGACAAAGCCGCAACTCTGAGTAAGGAAGATGCAGGTCCCATCCATTCCTCCCAGATACTGACATTACGTCGAGAACCACTACAGACGATTGCATCGACATTAAGTTCGTTCAGCCAATTAGCCATTTTCTCATCATTCGTATGCATTGGCATTACAATTCGGTGGAAGTGGGCCATGTGTCCATCAAAATCAACATCATTTGATTCCCAGAATTCGTATTCATCATCCCAGTGAGGAACATACTCTTCACTCAGAGTGACCTGAGTTTCTTTCTCTGCCCTTTCTCCCGACTCTAATGACTGCATTTGTGGAGTGACAAGAAGCAACTCGACATTTTTTCGTGGAATGAAAGGGCGAACAACTTCTTGATTTCCTCCATGGCCAAATGTTGCCCTTTCAACTAAAAGGTCGAACATTAGAATGCGCATGTTACTGACCATTGCTACTCCATACCCACCAATGGTTCAAAGCATCTCGCCCATGAGAGGTGAACGAGGAATTAGTGTGGCGGAGGTAGATAAGCAACTAATTCTAGAGTCCGTCGGACCAGTTCAGGCTATTCTTGATGCGCATGATGGTGTGGTGAATGTAGTCGATACCACTGATGGTGTGATTATGATCTCCTTAGAAGGTGGATGTACTGGTTGCAGTTCGACCCCAATGACTGCAATGCAAATTTATTATTCTTTGATGAAGCTCGAAGGGGTTGAAGATGTGATTTTTGTCAATGGTGAACTTCCAGCATATATGCGCGCTTTCATTGATGACAAACTCGGTGTTGAGGATAAAGAGTAAGGACTGTTCATTCCAACTCTTCTTCGGCTTCTTCCCGTCTCATTTTCATGATTTGATGAGGATTAGTTTCTCCCTGAATATCAATTCCTTTGAGATTCAGCACCCCCGCTCCCGCTACAATTAGAGCGACTACTGCAAATGGCCGGGCAACATTTCGAGA
>DUIL01000015.1:0-1151 GCA_013330385.1 Candidatus Thalassarchaeaceae archaeon | reverse complement strand
ATCACTCTTTGAGTGATTTCTTCACCGCCTTCTGCACGTGAAAATGTCCCAATACTCATCCAAAGAAGTGTAGCTATACTACACATACTCAAGGATGCAGATTCTAGTGCCGCAAGCACATCCATACTCCATCTCGTGTGTGTGTTGTTTGTGAGCATTGGGATGTACAATAGTTATCAAAAACGGACTGCAACAGATGGACATCCTCAAGGATGATGCCCCTCCGTTGACATCGTGGTCAACGTCAAGGGGTGGAATTTACCAAAGCCGCGCAAAGACGGTCCGCCTTTTGCAACTAAGTCACAAGTTGTATCAGTTCTAGAGCAAGTGGCAATACTTCTAGAGCTTGAGGGTGCCAATCCATTTCGTGTACGAGCCTATCAAAATGGAAGCCGAGCATTGGCTTCTATGGAGGATGATTTGCTTACAGTTTTGCAGCAAGGTAAGTTAACTGATGTCAAGGGTATTGGTAAAGGAATCAGTAGTTTGGTTACTGAAGCCGTTCTTGAAGGTACATGGGGTGGACTTGAGAACTTGTACGACAGAGTTCCCCGTGGTCTGATTGAGATTGTTGGAATTCCTGGTCTTGGCCCAAAGCGTGCTCGTGTTATGTACGAGGAATTAGGTGTAGATTCAGTAGAATCTCTGAAGGCTGCATGCGAAATGGGTCATATTGCTCCACTTTCTGGATTTGGAGAGAAAAGTCAGAAGAAATACCTCGAAGGAATCGAGTTACTGCGTCGCTACCAAGGCCGAAGCAGAATGGATGTTGGACTTTCCTTTGGCCGCGCAATGGAAGCTAGAATAGCAGCTATACCAGGTGTTGTTAAGGCACAGTTAGCAGGCAGTGCTCGTCGTCGTAGAGAAACTATTGGCGACCTTGATATTGTTGCTGCTGCAATGCCTAAGGACCACGATTCAGTGATTGAAGCAATACTCAATTTACCTGGAATTGCCGAAGTGAAGGGCTATGGTGAGTCTAAGGTCAGTTTAATTCTCGAGCAAGAAATGCTTGCCGATGTTAAAATTGGAGGTAGTATTGATACTCAACTCGCAGAGATGATGTTAGAGAGAAGTTCTGATGCTACTATCGATGCTCAAGTTCGCATTGTACCTCCTGAAACCTTTCCCTTCACTTTAGCATATTTCAC
>DUIL01000021.1 GCA_013330385.1 Candidatus Thalassarchaeaceae archaeon | reverse complement strand
ATTGCTCTTACTTCTCCTTCGCTGGTCATCACATCAGATACTGTAATTAGGTGACGGACATCGACCTCTAAGCCGGCTCCTTCGAGTGTGGCTACCATCTCATTAATGATAGCCTGACGCGCAGCTTCAATTCCAAGACATTGATATATCTCATTGATATTATTTGTATATGTCTTACCTCTATCAACACCTGCAAATTCACTAACCTTAGCAAGATTAGATCCGATAGTTGCAATGTAGTATTCGCCAGTTTGCTTATGAGGGCCTTGAATATTAGCTCGAACGATATCAGGTAGCCCCTTCAATCGTAATTTCTTGACCTTGTCCTCAAGTTGTAAGAGGGCGGTATATGTGGGTGGGTCATTTGCTAATTCAGCTAAGTCGTCCTGCTTGGTTACTCCAGGAATAATTTTCAAAACCTTAGGGCGATCTTCGTCATCTGCTTGAATATAGAGTCGCAATGCTCGCGAAAGCTTGTCTCGGACCTCGGCCCCAGTCATTTTCTTGAGTTTGAGATTGGCACGATTCAATTCAAGATTAAGATGACGCTGTGCTACATCAACATCGATAGATGCAATATCACGAGTTGTTGTTGTCTCAAGGGCCGCTGCAATCGCCTGTACCTTCTTTTCATCAGTTCGCAAAGGCTTACCTTTGGAATTTGTTTCTTCAAGAAACACCTTCATTGTAGGAGTTTTCGGCACCTTACGGGCATCAACTATCTCAATGACACGCGGTAGACCTTGAGTGACGTTGACTGTCGCTACACCAGCATAGTGGAAAGTACGCATGGTCATCTGAGTACCGGGCTCGCCAATAGACTGAGCTGTTGTAATACCAACTGCTTCGTGAGGGTCCACACGAGAATAACTCATGTTCAAATCAGCAGAGGCAATTACTTTCTTGGCTTGTGCTGGAGTCAATTTCTTAGTACCACGGGCTAATATTCCTTGAACAAGATCATTAATGGTTTTTGGAGTAATCTTTACGCCTTGTTTGGCAGCGACTTCAGTGAGTTGGATGAACATAGGATTTTCAACATCTAGGTCACTAAGAATTTGAATCATTTTATCTTCATAATCGTAATCTTGGAGTGGTAAAGCGCTGGCTTTACGGCGTCGAGCGAGACGTTGGCGTGAACCAGTAAGGCGAATAGTTTTCTTTTCAGGAGCTTTATCCTTCTGAGCTGATTTAGTAGAACCTTGTATTACTTCCCATACACTCTGAGCAGAACCTGAATCTGTAGCACATAACTGAGCGATTTCTGCTGCAGCAAGAACCTTTACATCGTCCCATTTACGATCATCAGCTAATCTGTGCGCAAATTCTTCCTGGATACCAAGATCCATCAACTTCTTCTTTGTTGCACTCTTGACTACCATTATTCAGCACCTCCTAGTGCTTCATCGAGAACCTTATTGAGGTCAAATGGCATACCCTTGCGACTTCTTGCTGGGTCTATTCCATCCTCTCCATATTGGAATTGAATAATACGATCTGCAGTATTTCTAACAGAACCAATACCATCATCTGCCACCTTTAGATCATCCATAGCATTAATCAGACGTCGTTGCATGTAACCCGACTTAGATGTACGAACCGCTGTATCAACCAGCGACTCACGTCCAGATACTGATAGCATGAAGAATTCAGTAGGCTCAAGTCCTCTCTTGAATGAAGAGGAAACAAAACCTTTCGCTTCTGCGCCCTTATCGCCTCTTGCAAAGTGAGAAAGTACACGCTCTTGATAACCACGCTCTAGGCGCTTACCGCGAACCTTAGGTTGACCGATGGAACCAGCCATCATTGCTAAGTTATCCATAGAACCACGTGCACCAGAAGTAGCCATAATTACCGCGGCGTTTTCATCGCCGAGATAGGACTTAGCAATATTACCGGACTCTGCTTTAGCGGAATCAAGAATCTGAAGGATATTTTCCTCAAGAGTTTCAATTGGAGTTCGTCCAGGTCTAGTTTCATATCGGCGTCCATCTTTTCCGAATGTATTCAATTCAGCAGTAACGCTCTCGGCAGCAACTTCGTTGATTTTAACAATATCTTCCTTGGCTTTCGGAGGAAGGTCTTCGTCATCAATTCCAGTGGTGAAGCCCATTGAAGTACATGTTGCAATGGTCATTTTGGTCATACGATTGATGAACTCAGCACCCATGTTGGTTCCATGAGTCTGAACTACTGCATCGAGTAAACGGCCATCTTCAGCGCCTATTCCGCGCTTGTCTATGGTACCTGTAACGACACCATCCGAAGTAACCTTGACTTCGTCACCAGATCTACTAGTATATTCAAGTTTGAAACCACCGGGTACGATTAGGCCCAAGACATCACTACCAAGGTAACCTACCACGCCATCTTTTTCCGATTCTTCAGGAAGTTCTCCATCCCAACCAACCGCACCTAAGATTTCCAAAACTAAATCCTTTGGTAAAACTCGATGACCATGAGTAAGCAAGTATGCTCCTGAAATATGATCGTGTATTCCTCCAATAACAGCACCACCATATCTAGGTGTGATGATATGTTCTTGAACGCGCATCAAAATTTTAGCTTCGGCGCGCGCTTCCTCGGATTGAATAACGTGTAGATTCATTTCGTCACCATCAAAATCCGCGTTATATGGTGTACAATCTGCAAGATTAAATCGGAAAGTCTTACCCTCCATGACACGAACCTCGTGAACTAACATAGACATTCTATGCAACGAGGGTTGTCGATTGAAAATCGCCACATCTCCATCGATTAAGTGGCGCTCGACGATTACACCCGGTCGAGGATTACCATCTCTGTCATATGTTGAAAGACGATCTTCAACTTCAGTGCGATACACCTCACCGTGCTCATCTTCTATAGATGGGCTGCCACAATGTGGGCAGTTAGCCTCTAGATGTTCTGGAAGATAATCATCGGGATTGTTCTGCTCCCAAACCCATCGATTATGGATTACCGAACGTGGGTCGTCCTCAGGTAAAGGTCGGCCGTCCTCATCTTCGCCTCTTAGATTGGAAATTGTCTTCTCAAGATCAACCGAATTAACTTCCTCTAATTGACCCATTATGTTTCTGCGCTTCTGCCTCTTTAGTTCAAGACCAGGGAGAAAATTAGGTGCAGGAAGAACTTCATTCAAGTCTGGTCTATATCCAGAATAAGGCTCATCCTCACTTCCAGAATGGCAATCTGGGTTTAGACATCGGAATCCAGACCAAATGAACTTGGTACGATCAGTAATCCTAACACGGAAATTATCGCCACGAATAATGTAGTTAACACCTGGGTGATTATCGGGGCCTCGAAGAATCATTCTCCTTAACTGTTCACGGTTTCTACTGGTTGCGCGAATAGGTACAGTTAGTTCCTTGGCTGTATGTACTGGGACACCCACTTCATTGATTCCTAGATTTGGATCAGGACTGATTACAGTTCGTGCACAGAAATTCACACGCTTACCAGATAGATTACTTCTGAAACGTCCCTCTTTTCCTTTGAGGCGTTGTGCTAGTGTTTTGAGTGGTCTACCTGAACGGTGACGCGCTGGAGGAATACCACTAGTCTGATTATCAAAATATGTTGTGACGTGGTATTGTAACAACTCCCAAAGATCCTCAACAATCAATTGAGGTGCTCCTGCATCTCGATTCTCTCTAAGACGCTGGTTAATTCTTAGTACATCCACCATCTTGTGAGTAAGGTCATCTTCAGATCTGTCGCCGCTGTCTAAAGTAATAGATGGACGAACAGTAATTGGAGGCACGGGTAGAACCTTCATAATAGTCCATTCAGGGCGACTTGAAGTACTATCCATACCAAGGAAAAGTAGATTTTCATCTGGTATCTTCTCGAGCCACTCTCGAATATCACGAGCATTCAACTTGTGTTCTCCCTTGTCAGCCTTCTTTTCCTTGAAAGTTGTTGGCTTATCAAGCATGATTTTACCTTGTTCAGAACCACAGTGCATGCATATAGCTCGCTTAGCGCTAGAACATTCCTTCTCAATTTCCTTGATAATCTTCTTGAATTCGGTAGAACCTACACCATGCTTACGCATAACATCAGTAACACGATCATGATAGTAATCCTGTTCTGACTTCTCAGGATCTAGAGGGTGTGTTTCAGGAGCACTGTGAAGTAAGATATTGCTGCAATCATTGCAAGTTGATTTCAATGCAGTCTTGATTAGCATAGTGAAACCTATGTGCATAACTGGAAGTTCAAGAGCAATGTGACCAAAGTGACTAGGGCACTCATCGTGCTTATTACCACAAGTTTCACAGCGAATACCGGGGTCAATAACACCCATCTTTGGGTCCATTAATCCCTGCTTGTATGCATGACCGTCGTCCTTGTAAGTATCAGCAGTCTTTACTTCAACTGAAGACATCTTACGAATTTCATTCGGATCCATGAGGCTGAATTTTATCGAATCAATCCTCTTTGGGATTTTGGCTACTCCACGTGCACTCATCTTTGATCACCCAGTTCAAGTCTCATAGCTACTCCGAGACTCTTCATCTCATCCAAAAGTAACTTGAAGGCATAAGAAGTCTGTACGGTGTGTACATCAGCACGATCACCACACACTGGGCACACAGGAGTGCGCCTCTTCCAATCATAGTAGGCAATGTGACCACAACCACTGTTGTTACAGACCATCAATGCCCAACCATCAGACTCGTCAAGTAATCTATCCTTAATTACCATCGAAGCACCATGGGCGATTAGACAATCACGCTCCATCTCACCGAATCTCAAACCACCTTGACGAGCACGTCCTTCTGTTGGTTGACGTGTAAGAATCTGTACACGGCCTCGGCTACGAGCATGCAACTTACTACTGACTAGGTGATGTAGTCGTTGATAGAAGATAACACCAGTAAATATGTCAGCCTGATATGCTTCACCAGTCTCGCCGCTAACCATTGATTCGCGACCTGTGTGGGCGAATCCATTTCTCAGTAATCCTGAGCGTAGAGAATCCTCCTTTTCACCACTAAATGCAGTACCGTCAATCTGACGACCTTCCATAGAACCTACTTTCCCACCAATCATCTCGAGAACGTGAGCCACGGTCATTCGAGATGGAATAGCGTGAGGGTTAATGAGAAGATCAGGGACTACTCCATTGACTGTGAAGGGCATGTCTTTCTCGTCAACTAGTCGTCCAATGATACCTTTCTGTCCGTGACGGCTAGCGAATTTATCGCCCAATTCAGGAATCTTCTCAGTTCGTACAGTTATTCGACAGAGTAGGCCAGAATCAAGAGATTCCGTAACATACACATTGTCAACCCATCCATATTCTCCGTTCCTTACCATCATAGATGATTCTCGGCGTTCCTGTGCCTGCAAGAAATGACCATGAGATTCCTCTAAGAATCGAGGAGGACTAGTCTTTCCAACGAGAACACTGGATTCCCCACCTACACTCGAGAGGAAAGTTTCAGGAGTTGGTAGTCCATCTCTCTCAAGGTGCACATAACTCTCCCACGACTTCAAACCCTTGATTTCATCAAGACCAGTTCCTGGTATCTCAATTTGTTCTTTTTGTCCACCAGGGAACTGTTTGTTCTCTGCATTGTAAGTTCGAACAAAAGAAGAACGTGCTAATGATCTTTCTACAGATGCTCGATTCATAACTACAGCATCTTGCATATTGTATCCATGATGACTGAGAATTGCTACAACGAAATTCTGCCCTCCAGGTCTACGTGCGAAATTAGTTGACTTCATTGCTCGCGTACCTACAATTGATTGCTGAGGATAATGCATAACGTGCATTCGTGTGTCTGGACGGAGTCTGTAATTAGCACTAGGTAGACCTAGACTTTGTTTGACCATCGCGGTTCCACCTGTTACACGCGGAGTGGAGTTGTGCTCAGGGTACGGGACAAGTGATGCACAAACGCCGAGGATGAGTTGAGGATCAATTTCGACATGAGTGTATACAAGAACTGTATTGTTTCGCTTCTGCTTTCGTCGGAGGCCATCTAAATCTTCTTGGTAGTATTTTAGCGGCGCAGTAAATTTCTCAGTGACGGATTCGCCATTCGGTAGCTTAACTTCAACTCTAAGTTTTGCTTCCTTGATTTGCTTTTCACCTGAACGCTCACCTAGATTGACCCATTCAACATCTGCGGGATTGATTGGGCGGCCATACTTAGGAGATACATGAGGGAGGTCAAAGGGACGTGGAGCAATCAGAAGGTCTTCCTCTTCCTCTGCATCAATCCATTCAACAACTCCATTTTCAACTAAATCATTGAACGTCCATTCGCCAGAACGGATTGATTCAAGATGTTCCTTAGAAAGTGTAAGGTCACCGTCTTCAATCACAAGTACTGGGCGAAGAATTCGACCACGATCAGTATTGATGAAAATATCACGGTTGGCAGAATCGTGACGGATACTCACCTCAGGTCTAATTCGACCCTGGCGGCGGCGGCGCTTGAATTGATTAACTAATTTAGCAGCATTCTTGTGAAGACCGAAAATGTCCCCATTAACATGCACTCTAGAACCATCAGCCCATCCTGAAGGAGACGAATCGACTCCCGCTTCACGCAGTAATTGCTTGACATCTGTTTCAGGAACTTCTTCCGATACATCAATCATCTGAGCCGCGTTCTTTACTAGACCACAATTCTGCCCTTCAGGCGTCTCATTTGGACAAAGGCGACCCCATTGAGTTGGGTGAAGATCACGTGCTTCGAAATGAGGTTGACTTCGAACTAGGGGACTGGTTACACGACGCATATGTGAAAGTGCTGCAAGGTATGTTGTTCTGTCAAGTAATTGACTGACTCCGCTGCGTCCACCGACCCAATTTCCGGTGGCCAAAGCATGCATAATCTTCTGAGTTAGAACATCAGGACGAAGGCAAGCGTTAATTCTCAACTCACGCTTTCTGTTGTGATGTCTTTCCAACTGATACTTGAGGTCGCGGGCCAATTGTTGAAGGCTGACGCGGAATAAATCCTCAATAAGATCTCCAGCCAATCGTACACGCTTATTTGCGTAATGATCCTTATCGTTTGGATCACGGTTAGTAATTGCCATCTCGAGAACTTGTCTTACAATTCTACCTACGAAGACTGCCTTCTTCTCCCGGTGCTCTGGACCAGATCCAAGATGAGGTAGTAATTCCTTATCGAGGAGGTTCTGAATTCTTGCCTCTCTGTACTCTTTTTGCTGTCCGGCTGCGAACTTTTTCTCAAGCCAAGCCAAAGCCTCTTCAGAAGTTTCTACATTATACTCTTCATTGTCCTTGACCTCGTTTAGATTTGCTACAGTGTACTTCATTGCCTCAGCAGGACCTGCAATAGCAGTGAAAATTTCCTTATCATTTTCCATACCTAGGGCTCGCATTAATAGTACAACAGGTATTGGAGTCGTCCCTGCACTAGGAATCTTAACCATGAGCATTCCATCACGGCGCTTCTCAATATTGAGGGGTTTGCGTACTCCATCCTTCTGAGAGAAAATCTTAGCGACTTCAGTCTCGTGAGCGTACTTCTTGTTTTTCTCTACGGTTACGCGATTAGGAGCTAAGTCTTCCATAGAAATTAGCGCACGTTCTGTACCATTAATGATGAAATAACCACCAAAGTCGAGGGGGTCTTCTCCTGCACGGCGAAGCAATTCCGTTAGACGATCAGCGTCTTCAGTAGATGTGTGAGGGGATAGTTTGCGGTCTGCATCTCCACATAGATGTGAAATATGATCAGGATGTAAATTACATTGACCTGAACGAACCATAATTGGAAGATTTCCGATGTGAACTCTATCTTCGATTTTGGGATTTGGTTCATTAGGGTCATTGGTCCAGATAATCTGGAAATCAAGATGTACGGGTGAATAGTAAGTTAGTTTTCTTAGACGGCATTCCAAAGGAGTTGCCGGGTGCTCTGCACCGTTCGCTTCGCGAATAGTTGGACGGCCGAGATGAATATTTTTCATGCGGATGACTATCTCTTTGTCTAGAACGTCGAGTTTGATTATGCCTCCATCATCGTCTTCGATTATTTCATCGGTGCCGATACGGATGTTTCGGACAATCTTTTCCATCCTACTTAGACGGCCAGCGTCGGATGGAATACAATCGTTATATGATGCCAACTGGTGGTTCACTAGGCTTCTTTGTTGGAAATAACTCTCTACAATCTCTTTCATCATAATTCCCCCTCATGCACTCTCCACGATTAGTCGGAATGCTGTACTAGAACCAGCAGCACGACTGTAACGTACCACCTTGACGACCCTGTTTGTTAACCAACCAGCAGGCAGGTCATCAATTTCAGCTTCTTCTTTCTCCTTAATT
>DUIL01000029.1 GCA_013330385.1 Candidatus Thalassarchaeaceae archaeon | reverse complement strand
GGAAAACTCCCAAGATTCTTCGTAAAACCGGTGTGCTAAATCCCAAAATCTAGGATAATACACAATCTTCGCAAGGTCGACCATCGGGAAATCCACACGACGGGTTGAAACGAATGCCATGGGGCTCCGTCAACACGGTAAGGCTTGAACGCTGTGATGGCGGACCCACCGCGATTTGAACACGGGTTTAAGGCTCCGCAAGCCCCAGTGATATCCAGGCTACACTATGGGTCCAGTGGGTCGCTCGACCCGCGTCTTGGGTTTAACCCCGACGGTCGAAGTTTGAGTCATAACGAAAGAGGCAGAACTGTCTTCCAACGTGGCTCGGCGAGCTTCTTGGCATTAGGTCCGTCTCTAGGATTTGTAGTCTTATGAATAAGGACGCCATGCATTCCTTGGACTGCAAACTTAACTCTAAGTTCGACCATGCGATCTCGCTCGGCAACACCCATTTGCTCATTGTCAAGTTCTATGCTGGTACGAGCATCCTCATCGCCCTCGTTACAGATACTCAAGGAGTTACCATCTACGCTTGCACGAGGTGAAAAATCAAAGTCTTCTGGGTCGTTCATCCAAACTTCCACATCAACGACTAATCGGTCTCGGACCGAAGCCTTCGTGATCTCAATAGAGCGCACCATTGCTCATCCCACAAGCCGGGAGTTGAAAGGTCTTCGCACGGAGCAAATAACAGTCAGGCGCCCACTTCACTGACTCTTGGAATTAGTATCCTATATTCTATCACCAAAGACCAATCATTTCCAGTATCTGGATCGAGCCCGTCAATAAGAATATCGGGGTCACACTGATCTGCTATTATTGTCCAAATCCAATCACCTTGACCGAACCTAGCTCCTGGTTCATTCAACAATGACTGAATTACTGATTGGGATGAATCAGCACTAACTGTGTATCCGCTATCTGGATTTGGATTCATTGAGGCTCGATTTATTGATGCTGTGGAATTCAAAGTAATGTTTTCTTGAGTGGTTTGAACGGATTGTGACCACCCCGATAGAGGTATGCTGACTCTTAGAGTGAAATTATCCTCGGGCCATTGAATCGGAAGAAGGTCGCGGCTCAATGTTAGAGTTGCATTGACTTGCATAATTCGAGCACCATCCCCGGGTAATTGTTCGATAATGGTCGATTCGCCTTGTTCTGTGTGATCATTGATTTCATGATGAATAATCTGCTCCTCCCATACCACATTGAACATACGTGAAATTACCATCAAATGCCAAACTTGTGTTGTAGTAGCACCGTTATCATCTATTACAGTTAGAACACCACTCATATTTCCCGAAGTTGAATATATCACATTAACCGCAGGGTCATTATCATCAGCATCATTTGAGGGATCACCGTCTCCATTGGAATCAAAACCCAAATTAAGATCCCAAAGGAATTCGATTGAGCCGCCTTCCAAATCATATGAGTTGGAGGCATCGATAGTTGCTGTCTCGTTGGTTCTCACATAACCGGGTATCTCTAGAATAATTGTGGGAGGTGAATTGACAAAAATTGTGATACTAGCTCTATCACTCTCTCCTTGGTCATTGAATACCTCAACTTCTACATCGTGATGTCCGGCCTCAGAGAAAGTGTGGTATGTTATTCCGATTGAAGTCGTACGTTTGTCTCCAATACCAAAATTCCAAACATATTCATCAATGATTGTAGGAGAAGGTGCTGTTGAGTCGCGGGCATCAAAATTCACAGTATCACCGACATTTACTGTTGTCTGATCGGCCGTGATACTCGCATTCGGAGTAGTAGAAGCAAGTCCTGAACATCCAGCAAATGATGTGAACAACAAAAATCCAGTGAGGATAATCACAGTGAGTTTTCGCCCGTCCATCAGAAGCATCGGCACAAAGGACAACAAATAGGTATGATGGGTACAAACCCAAGTCAGATAGGGTTCATTGGGGGCCACTTGCAGGAGCCACTATGGTGGGTGATGTGCTGTCTGGTTATCGGGTTCTCGGATTCGACCTCGAGACGACTGGCCTCAATGCACGCAGTGAGCGTATTGTACAATATGCATTGATTGGTAGTGATGAAGATGGTTCTCACATCAATCTTACTTCCTTCGTAGATCCTAAACGACCGATACCTGCTGAGTCTACGAGAATTCATGGAATCTCTGATAATGATGTCAAAGGAGTTGGAGGTTTTGAAAATCATGCGAAGCAAATCTGCGATTTGATCAGTGGGGCTGTGATTGTTGGTCATAATGTCTCTAACTTCGACTGGCGATTTCTTGAATTGGAATGCATGCGTGCAGGATTTGAAAGTCCGGTTCCACGGGCAATTATCGATACGCTATCTTTAGCACGCAAACTAAGAATTCCTGGCCGACATGCATTGGGGACTCTTTGTGCGCGCTATGACATAAGCATAGATAGAGCGCACACTGCTGATGCGGATGCGGGTGCAAGTTTGTTGTTACTTTGGAGTATGATGCGAAAACATCCGAATGAATTCAGAGGTGATATTGATGACCTACAAGATATGCTCAATAGGCGAGGTAGTAAGAATCAGATGGGCCCTAGTATGGAGGACTTAGAGCCTGTTCCCAATACTGGTGGTAGACTAAGGCAGTCACCAGATGGTGTAATTGTGGCATTCGGTAAACACCGCGGGAGGACATTAGAAGAATTAGAAAAAATAGATTCTCGTTATGTCGATTGGCTCTGTTCACCATCTTCGCCTATTCCTTCAAGAATTGTATCAGAATTTGTTCGCAACCTACGAGAATGATCGTGAGCATGTCCTTCAGTCATTGGGCTCCAAGGTAGCACCTCACACCAATCACCTAGGTGAGCGACTCGTCCATCCATACGTGCACTTCCAAGGAATACCGCACCAGTGTGTCCCGAGTCTAATAATTCCGACATCTGAACTAGAGCTTGGTCTCTGAGTACTCCGCCAAACTTGTGTTCTGAGGGCGCTAAACTACCATCATCACCTACAGGAGCAGTTCTCTGAAATAGGGCAGCGCCAGCCTCTCGGTCAAAGCGAATTACACTAACTACCTCATCTCTGAACATATGTCCTGGAGATAGTAGGCCATCTCGTCGTGCAGCCCACCAAATTGGGCACCATGCTTTCCATTCACACCAACCACACTGCTGTTCGCCCGGTGTGGCCTCTAGTGGTTGATTTGATGGCCGCATACCTTCCCATGCTTCCAATGCGGGCTCTATTACTGAAGGACCATCGGCAACATGCACTGTTTGGTTAGCAGAATACCATCCTTCTGCGGTAACCTTAGGGTGATTGGGATTGTTCTGTTTTAACAAATCTCGATAGAATCGTAATTGCCTACTTACCTTCTCATTTAATGATGGACTTGGAGGTCTGCCTGTCTTCAAATCTGCAACAATCCAACCTTGAGATTCGCCGTTCTCATCAATATCGGCAACCAATAAATCAAGACGGCCCATAAGGCGTCCACATTCGGATACTAGAGTTCCTTCATTGGCCAAAACAATTGATTGAACTTCTTTCCAAGTCCCTATGCTAACTTCTGAAAAATTATGAATATCAACTGTGGACTTAGAAAAGAGAATATTCAGAGCACCGATTAAACCATCGTGGGCCTTGGTAATTTGTTCATCTTTCCATCTTGGGTGCCTTGGTGTCCCAAGAAAATTATCTTTCTCGATTTGCCAATGACGATCCAAGACTGCCTTTGCAGTTGCCGGAAGCCAATCCGTCTCATCGTCATCTCGATCTGAAACGTCCAAATTGCAGAGATCTTCTACTGAATTATGTACTGCATTTCCCAGTGCTGCGGGCATACTAGCCTTGCGCGGGAGGCCTTGACGAGAAAGCCAATACTTGCGAGGGCATTCCTCATATCGACTCCAAGAAGAAGGAGATAGTTGGTGTGCAATGAAGCCCTCTTGCGGTTCCTGAGTGTTGCCTCCGGCCTCCGACATACACGGCTCTGTGAAGGCCAAGGATTAACAGCATCTCGGTCTGCTTCGTAGCGATGAATGGGGCTCCTGTGGTCGCTGTCGATGAAAATTTGAATTGCGAAGATGCGTTAGTATTGACTTGTTTTCCATCTGCTGGATTTGTTAGCAGCATTGTAGCGCACTTTCTTGTTGACCGATTAGGATTGAAGTTTGTTGGTGGCGCTAGGGGAGCCGGGCTCCCCCCTGTTTGCCTAGTTCAAGACGGTAAACCATTACCTCCACTACGATTCTATGCGGGTGAGCCTATCTGTAATGTTGAGCGCTGTGACAAGATTGTGCTGATTGCTTCAGAAATACAAGTTTCTGCTGAGATGAGTCTACCAATGAGTGATTCTATCTTAGATTGGATGGAGAGTAGTGGAGCCACTCAAATGATGATGATTGATTCATTCACCCATGGGCAGGAGCAAGCGCATTCCATCTTTGATGACGATGATTCCGATGAATCTCTTCTAGGCATCGCATCTACAGATCCGGCCCATGAAGTACTCTCAAACCTAGATGTTCCGATGCTAAAGCAGGGAGTTGTCGCTGGAATGACGGGGGTTATGCTTGGAGAATGCCGGCGACGAGGAATAGATGCGATGGCAATAATGGCTGAATCGGGTGGTGAGATGGCAAATGGTGCAATCCCAGATGCTAGAGCTGCGGCCCGAATCATCAAGACATTAGATGGATTATTGCCTGCAATAAAATTGGATCCGGAACCCCTCTTAGAAGAGGCGCAGAGAATTGAAGAACAGATTCGAGAGATGATGGCTATTCAATTGAATAATCTGAAACAAGAAAAGAGTGCTGGCGAAAGTTCGGCAATGTTTGGATGATTAATAATCGCCCAAGGACTTCTGCTGATTATCTGCATTTCCAGATAACTCGCTGGAATCAATCGAAGTCTGGGCATCAGACCCGATAAGAGTCTCCAATTCTATTTCACTCAACACATTTACATCGAGGCGCTTCGCTTTTTCCAATTTCGAGCCGGCAGATTCACCGGCTACAAGGTAGTCTAGTTTTCCTGAAACTGTTGAAACCACCTTGCCTCCTGCGGCTTTAATCATCAATGCTATCTCTTTCCTAGGTCGAGACATTGTGCCTGTCAAACAAAAAGATAAATCGAGAAGGGGGCCAGTTTGCTCCACCATTTCGGTGCCAGTAATTGTTAGAACTTCGGCTAAATCTTCGACTACATCTCTACGTTCAATTAAGCCGTTGAGAAAGGATCTAGCAACCGTTTCTCCGACTCCATCAATCGAAACCAGTCCTTGAATAGAAGCTTCGGAATTGTTCAACAACTCAAACAGATTCTCTATTGTTCCTATCTTTTGAGCAAAGCCTAATGCCAATTCTGGACCTATGCCTGGCAAACCTAAGGCTGAGAGAAATGTAGCAAGGCTCATTTGACGAGTTCCTTCAATTTGCGAGATAATGTTCGATGCAGATTTCGAACCCATTCTCTCAAGGTTTTCAATATCTGATTGCTTGAGGCGATACAGGTCCGGGAGATTAGAGACTAATCCTCTTTCGCACACCGATTCAGCCAACTTCTCACCTATACCGTCCATCTCAAGGGAACGGGCCCAGTAGAGAATTGCTCTTTCCAATCTAGATGGGCAATTTAGATTAAAACAGCGAATAAATGCCCCATCTTGTTCTAGATTTGTTGAACAACGAGGACACTGAGTGGGAATTATCACTTTCTGTGGAAGTGGTAGGTTTTCAACAAAAGAAGTTCCATCAGCATGGCTTCTATTTGCAAGATCTGTTTCGTTGGCTGGACCTAATACCTCGATTATCTTTGGAATTACATCACCGCGACGGACAATTCTAACTCGGTCGCCTATACTAATTCCAAGTCTCTGAATTTCTCCTGCATTATGCAAAGTAGTATTCTCTACAGTTACACCAGAAACTGTAACTGGCGCAACCCGAGCCACTGGAGTTACAGTACCAGTTCGTCCTGTTTGCCAATCAACGCCCATAAGAACAGTTGAGGCTTCTTCGGGAGGAAATTTCCAAGCAAGAGCCCAACGAGGATGGTGTGCCGTTTCGCCAAGTAATATTCTCTTGTCCAGACGATCTAGTTTGAATACAACACCATCGATTTCCCATGGTGCTGAATCACGGTTTTTTGTCCAATTTACTGTCACCTTTAGCAAGGCATTTGACACCTCTTGGTCGTCTGAGCCCTCGATTACCTCGTTACCAGCTAC
>DUIL01000073.1:8061-8435 GCA_013330385.1 Candidatus Thalassarchaeaceae archaeon | reverse complement strand
ACATTAGCGAAGGTTCCTCGCATCATAACTTCGTGATTACCTCGACGACTACCAAAGGAATTGAAATCACGTGGCTCAACTCCCTTGGATACCAGATATTGACCGGCTGGGCCATGATGAGGAAATGCACCTGCTGGACTGATATGGTCAGTTGTAACCGAGTCTCCAAACTTTAGAAGAACTCGGGCTCCAACAACTGGTTCAATAGATTCAGGTTCGGCTTTAATTCCTTCAAAGAAAGATGGTAATCTGACATAAGTTGATTCATCAGCCCAAGGATATAATGCACTTTGGCTACTCTCAACAGCATCCCATTTTGGTTCTTCAAGAATGTCAGAATATCTTTTCCTAAATATCTCTGGACTGATTGCAGA
>DUIL01000073.1:1640-7671 GCA_013330385.1 Candidatus Thalassarchaeaceae archaeon | reverse complement strand
CACCCTCGGAATCATGCCCTAATGGGTCTGAAGCGAAGTCAATATCTAGAGTTCCTGCAATCGCATAAGCCACCACAAGAGGAGGGCTAGCCAAGTAATTGGCCTTGACTTTCTGATGAATTCGACCCTCAAAGTTACGATTCCCTGAAATAACACTGCTAACAATGAGATTCCCTGAATCTATTGCAGCCTCGACATCAGAATCTAGAGGCCCCGAGTTTCCAATACAAGTAGTACAACCATATCCTACAACACTGAATCCAAGTGCATCGAGATCTTTTGTTAAATCAGCCGCATCAAAATATTCCGTTACTACTCTTGAACCGGGCGCTAAACTTGGCTTAACACATGGGGCAATCGACAGACCAGCAGCACGTGCATTTCGAGCCAATAGTCCAGCTGCAATCATGACACTTGGATTACTAGTGTTGGTACAACTGGTGATTGCTGCGATTACAAGATCTCCGTGTTTAAGTTCTACACCACGACCCTCGACAGCAGCAGAATCATCAATATTTGAAGAGTCAACACCATGGCCGCTGTGACCGACTGGAGCATTCAGACTCTCCCTCCAGTGTGACTTCATGTCTGAAAGAGAAACTCGATCCTGTGGCCGCTTAGGTCCTGCAAGAGCGGGCTCGACTGTTGACAAATCTAGAGATAAATTTGAGGTGTATTTTGGCGTTGTTGAATTTGAATCAAAGAAAAGTCCTTGAGCTGACAAATAGCGCTTGACATTCTCAACATGGCTCTCATCTCGACCTGAGAGGCGCATATACTGGAGAGTAGTTTCATCGACTGGGAAGAAACCACAAGTAGCCCCATATTCAGGGGCCATGTTTGCTATTGTTGCTCTATCTGGAAGGCTTAGATTAGCAAGACCTCCGCCATAGAATTCAACAAATTTACCAACCACACCGTGTTGACGAAGCATCTCAACAATTCTCAAGGTCATATCAGTTGCTGTGACTCCTGGATTTAGAGAACCAGTCAATTCAAAACCACAAACTTCGGGAAGTAGCATGTAAATTGGCTGACCTAGCATTACAGCCTCTGCTTCAATCCCCCCAACGCCCCATCCAAGAACGCCAAGTCCGTTAATCATCGTAGTATGGCTGTCAGTACCGACCAATGTATCAGGAAGCCAAACTCCTTCATTCTCTCGAGCCACACTAGCAATCCATTCAAGATTCACCTGATGAACAATTCCTCGTCCAGGAGGTACTGCTCGGAAATTGTCAAGGCTCTGTTGTCCCCATTTGAGGAATTGATATCTTTCCATATTTCGCTTGTACTCAATTTCCAAGTTTTTCTCGCGTGCATCTGGAAATAGACCAGAAACATCGACCTGCACTGAATGATCGATTACAAGATCAACAGGAACTTGGGGGTTGACCTTCTCTGGGTCGCCACCTAATTCGACCATAGCATCTCTTAGTGCAGCAATATCAACAACTGCTGGAACCCCTGTGAAATCCTGAAGAATCACTCTACTAGGAGCGAATGGAATCTCTTCAGGAGTCATGGTTGGAGACCAAGATGCAATGCGTTTGACATCGTCTTTAGTAACTAGAAATCCATCACACTTTCGCAGAGCTGCTTCAAGCAATAATCGGATTGTGAACGGTAGTTCGTCTAGTCTACAGATGCCTTCTTTTTCTAAAACAGAAAGTGCGTGATATTTGGAAAAAGTGCCATCTTGCTTCTCAAAATTAGCAATTGAATTGAAGCCTCCACCCTCGTTCATTGCAACACCCGCATTACGACCGGCGAGGGCTCCCTCCATGAACCTTAGTCCACAAAAGGAACAAGCGCAAGTGCGCTATCTCAGCCACAATCAATTGCGAGTGACACTAATCAAACGAACATTCTCGATTGGAGTAGTCCCCATACCATCCTCTTGAGGTGTTGAGTCAGGAGTATCTACCTCGCTGATAGCATCGACCACATCTTGTCCAGAAACTACCTTTCCGAACACAGTGTGTATGCCATCGAGATGGCTTGGTGTACTGTCTGACGGAACGATGTAAAATTGGCTACCACCTGTATTCTCAGCGGACGTCTTGGCCATGGCAAGCGCACCAGGGCTGTGCAATAGACCGTTATCAGCCTCATCAGGGATGGTCCAAGCATCTTGTCCAGAACCACCACAAGTGTCATCAACAGAATCTTGACCATTACAATATCCATAGAAGTTCGCTGCATAACCACCACTACCGCCACGATTGTCAATATCTCCACCTTGAATCATAAATCCATCAATAACACGATGGAAAACAGTCGATTCATAACGGGAGTCATCGACATGTGAAAGGAAGTTCTCAACATGTGTTGGGGCATCATCGGGATACAATTCTATGACGATTGTTCCTTCGACGCGGTTGTTAGGGTCATCAGGGTGAACATAAGAAACTGTCATTGTAACCTCATAGGAGGACGAATTAGAGGATTGTTCAAGAAATCCTCCGGTGTACTTGAAAGCCACGAGGAAGACCATTAAAGCTGCTATAATTGCAAATACACCTAATGGGGTTGGGCTACCATCATCCATTATCTGAAAGCCTGAACCAAGAGAAATTGCTTGCTCATCCATCATAGAGGCTAAACGGTTCATGTTTCTTCGAGTATCCTTATTGCTGGACTCCAATTTCAATGACTTTTGGTAATTCTTGTGTGCACTCTGCCAATGCTTTTTCCGGTTGGCTGGTTCACTCTCTCCGCGAGCAATGTAAGCATCAGCAGCCGCAGAAAGTACACGGGCCTTGTGAGAATTAGTTTTTGTCGCATCCCATGCAGTATCTCGCAGCACCCCGAGAGCCATTTCTGAATCGCCAGATTCAACTAATTTCTGGGCCTTATCTAGGGCGGCTTGCAAGTCGCTCGGTAGCGGAGGCATGAGGTTCGCGACCACCCACCCCTTGAAAACCGCAACGGATAGCAAATCCTCACTTAATGAGGAATTATCAGACGGGAACGGCTAAGACCATAATTCGCTCGCAGCAGGTTGCACAAGTACCATGCCTGTGCATTCAGACCCCCTGGAGACACCGAAAACGATGACTCAGATCGTCAATGATTTCACAGTCAATATCGCAACTGCAAATGGAACGGGTTCTCAATCGGCGAACTTAATTCTACTACACTCTATGTTTGAAATGGGCGTTCCCGTAAGTGGGAAAAACCTCTTTCCAAGTAATATTTCGGGCCTTCCAACATGGTACATTATCCGTGCTAGTGACGCTGGTTATCAGGCCCCAGGTGACAAGACTCACATTCAGATTGTGATGAATAAAGACACATGGGTGGCAGATGTAGAAAAGGCCGAATCGGGAACTGTAATTATCTACAATCAAGATGTCAAACTTCCAATCGAACGGGATGACTGCACTGTTCTTGGCATGCCAATGACAAAAATGGCTCGTTCGATAAATCCTAAACTCGCTCGATTGATGGCAAATATGTACTATGTAGGTGGTTTAGCAGAAATTCTTGGTATTGATTCTGAGGCAATTCATTCAGCGGTTTCTCAGCAATTCAAAGGCAAGGAAAAGGCGATTGAACTCAATATGCAGGCCATCGAGGAAGGCCGAACATTTGCTAGAGAGAATTGGGACTGCAATATTGGACATGTAGTTGAGGCTCGAGATAAGAATCCAAATACATACCTAATCGATGGCAACGAGGCTACTGCGCTAGGTTGTATATTCGGTGGAGTTAACATGCTTTCTTGGTATCCAATCACACCATCTTCATCGATTGCTGAATCTATAATCAGTTGGATTCCGAAAATACGAACTGGGGATGACGGAGGTGCTACCTGTGCAGTCATTCAGGCTGAAGATGAGTTAGCAGCTGCTGGAATGGTGATTGGAGCAGGATGGGCCGGTGGCCGAGGTATGACCTGTACTAGTGGGCCTGGAATTTCTCTAATGTCAGAATTCATTGGACTTGCATACTTTGCAGAAGTACCTGGAGTGATTTGGGATGTCAATCGGGTTGGTCCTTCAACAGGACTACCCACTCGTACTCAGCAAGGAGACTTGACCTTACTATACGAGGCAAGCCATGGTGATACTCAACATATCGTCTTGATTCCTGGAACGGTCGACGAATGCTTCGAATATGGATGGAAAGCCTTTGATTACGCTGAGAGATTTCAGACTCTCGTCTTTGGATTCAGCGACCTAGATTTAGGGATGAACCAGTGGGTCACAGCAGGGTTTGAGTATCCTGAACTCCCACTTGACCGAGGAAAGGTATTGCGCACACAAGAGGAACTCGATGCTATCGAAAACTTCGGACGTTACCGAGATGTTGATGGTGATGGAATACCATACAGAACACTACCTGGAAGCGGGCTTGAACCAATTCTTTACCGAGGCACAGGTCATGATGAAGATGGTGTCTATTCAGAGGACCCGGCAGTCTACCATGCAACAGTCTCTCGACTGAAGCGAAAAATCGATGGTGCTCGAGATCTTCTTCCAGCACCTATTATTCGTAATGAGGAAGAAAGGCAAATTGGAGTTGTCTACTACGGTTCGGTTGAGAACACAATCAAAGAGATTGATGACATCCTTGAGGCTACTGGAATCAAGGTTAGTACCTGTAGAGTTCGTGCCTTACCATATCATTCAGAAGTTGAAAAATTCTTAGAGGAACATGACCAAACTATTGTTCTTGAAGTAAATAGAGATGGTCAACTATACGGTATTCTACGAAAAGAAATGCCTACTGATTTACTCAACAAAATGCATTGTGTAGCATATAGTGATGGATTGCCACCTCGAGCACAAGTGTATGCGGATATGATACTAGAAACACTTGGAGCAACACAAGAGGTGAAGGCATGAGTATCAGACCTATTCAACTCAATGTCATTGACTTGCCTAAGGGTGATTATACCGGAGGCAAGTCTTCTCTATGTCCTGGTTGTGGACACGATCAGATTTCGAACGTCATCATTCAGGCGGCTTGGGAAAATGGAATCGCGCCCGAAACTATTGCCAAGATGAGTGGGATTGGCTGCTCATCCAAGACCCCTGCATATTTCCTAGGCAAGTCCCACGGGTTCAACACAGTTCATGGAAGAATGCCTTCCGTAACTACTGGAGCAAATATGGTCAACAAGGACCTCACATTCATTGGAGTATCGGGTGACGGTGATACCGCTTCAATTGGAATAGGACAATTTGTTCACGCGATTAGAAGAAATCTGAATATGGTCTACATTATCGAAAACAATGGTGTATACGGACTCACCAAGGGTCAGTACTCAGCAACAGTAGAAAAAGGATCGAAGAAAAAGAAAGGAACCACCAATGAGAATCCTCCAATTGACCTCTGTAAGATGGCTATTAACCTTGGATGCGGATTTGTAGCACGATCTTTCTCTGGAAGTAAGAAACAACTCACTGCACTAATGAGGGCCGCACTATCACACAAAGGAATGGCTGTAATAGATGTCATTTCTCCATGTGTTACCTTCGCAAATAATGATGAATCTTACAGATCATACAACTATGTCAAAGCCAATGATGATGAACTACATTCTGTTGATTACATCCCTCACTTCACTCCTGTTGAAGAAGTAGAAATTCCAGAAGGTGAGTTCAAGGATATCAAACTGTTCGATGGCTCTACACTACGACTTGAAACAATTGGAGATGACCACGACCCAAGCGATGCAGTCGCAGCTCTTGCAGCAATTCACGAAGCGGAGAAGGAAAACAGACACGTGACTGGTCTGTTACATTACGATTCGGAAATGAAAACCGCAGATGAGGCCCTTGATCTGACTGAAACACCACTCATCGATCTTGCAGAAAATGAAATGCGACCTAGTAAGGATGTATTAGAGGAAATAAACAATTCATTCCGCGTTTGAGGCCTTTGAACCAAAGGACAAGTTAAGCGGTTTTGTTGAAATAGAGAACCCTGCTCGGTGGGTCGCTAGTCCCTTAGTGTAGCGGTCCATCATATGGCACTCTGGATGCCATGACCCTGGTTCAAATCCGGGAGGGACTACCAA
>DUIL01000073.1:0-1290 GCA_013330385.1 Candidatus Thalassarchaeaceae archaeon | reverse complement strand
GCGCGGCTGAGAATTTTTGATGCGAAGGAAATCATCAGGATAATCATGAACCAAGCCGTTGCATATTTCGCCCAAGGTGTCGGTTTCTTAGGTTCAGGAAACGGATCTATTCCCGCCTCAATAGCCTCGGCAAAGAGAGCTAATTCCTCTTCAATAGTCTCAGGGTCTCTCATATTCTAACCTCAAGGTTCTGCAGTTGGATTCCATCCAGAAACATAGACCTCTTCCATTCTTGCAAAAGACTTCTCAGTTCCACTAAGATCAATTGAAAGGCTAGCCAAATTCTCATCAATGCGAACCGGATTGCTCGATTTAGGAATAGTAATCGATCCTGTATCATATACCCATTTAATTGCGGCTTGAGCAGGAGTGCAGTCTACGGAATCCGATATTTGAGAGAGGCTGCCACAATCCAATTTATGTCCGCGCGCCAGCGGTGAATAAGCCATGACTTTTGCTCCAATTCCTTCAGTAGCCGCGCGAAGGGCAGGTCGTTGATTCCACGGGTGTAGTTCGACCTGATTCACAGATGGAAGGATGGTAGCGTAGGCTCGCATATCATCAAGGTGATGTGCACCATAGTTACTCACACCTATTGCTCGAGTCCAACCTCGTGCAAGACACTCTTCCATACCTTTCCAAACACTGGCTCTTGCTTCGATGTCTTCTGGAGGGGCGTGTACAAGATACAAATCAAGATTGTCTAGACCAAGCATTTCGAGGCTGCTACGACAATGTTCCAACGCAGACTCATAACTTACTGCATGTGTTCGACGTAATTTAGTAACCACGAAGATTTCATCTCGTGGAATTCCACTTTCTCTAATTGCCTCACCCGTCTCAGTTTCATTAGAATATGCGCGAGCCGTATCTATCAAGCGATAGCCGGACTGAATTGCATGCAGTACTGCGTTTCTACACTCT
Organism: Candidatus Thalassarchaeaceae archaeon; assembly: GCA_013330385.1. Taxonomy (GTDB): domain Archaea; phylum Thermoplasmatota; class Poseidoniia; order Poseidoniales; family Thalassarchaeaceae; genus MGIIb-O1; species MGIIb-O1 sp12570u. The sequence continues at coordinate 366 of DUIL01000073.1, read as the reverse complement.
CCACCTTCTGACATCTGCCATACTCCTAGACCAAATCTTGGCATCTCAATTTCATGCTCCATCTGCCCTGTCACAACATTGGTGTGACCTAGAGTAACGGTCTCAAACATGAATGGCGCTCGGATAGGAGGGTCTTGAGTTTGACGTGAGGGCTGTATTGAAGCCCACAACCCCCTCGTGAGTTTGTGACTGAGTTGCCCGAGGGGGTTGTTCTCCCAACAGGAAGTGTTGCTGAGCCGAGACCATCGGCTGCTGCAGTACTCAGTAGAGGATATGGTGAAGGCCTCGAAATACTACTGTGCCATCGAGTTTCAGAGGTACCCGCATTTCCTGATTTCTGGGCATTCCCTGGTGGTGGAATTAGTC
>DUIL01000009.1 GCA_013330385.1 Candidatus Thalassarchaeaceae archaeon | reverse complement strand
AATCAGCAAATGCCTAACAATGAAGGAACACTTCGTCTCGTCGACCTGATTGGTAGAGAAGGAATGTGCCGCAACGTTGACCGTATGAGTGGAAAATGTGACTGTGAAGAAAATCTTGATGGAAATTTGCGCGAAGAGCTTCGTGCCGATGTAAGAAGCCAAATGTTCCGTCAATCAATGCATGTCGATGAAGTAATCAGAGTTTCAAGAAGGATCGAACTTTGCCCCTGGGCTACTGCAAGAGAAGCCGCGAAATCTTGCGATATTCTAGTCTGCGATTATAATCATGTATTCATTGACAATGTCCGCGAAGCATCTCTGCCTTCTATGGGCATAGAACTGGAAAATTGTATATTGATTGTTGACGAGGCACACAATCTTCCTGATCGGGTTAGAAATGGTTTGGAACGTCGAGCGATAGCAAAGATATTCCGCGATTCAAGATTTGAAGTTCAAGAACACCTCGAAAGAGAGCAGGAACGTGCTTCTCAATCGGCAGAAGAAACCAATCTTGATGAAATGGAATGGGTTGAAAAAGCCTTGAAACGCTTAGAAAATGACATGCCAATTTGGTTCTCCGCACGAGAAAAAGAGTTGTCCCGTTCTAATTCTGACGATATGCGAATCGAAACTACAAGTCTGCTTGATGAAATCGATGCGATACTTAATGAATCAATTGAAGGGACTAATTCTACTCCATACTCAAGTTTACGTAGATTGGTTAAACAATTGTTTCTTGTTAAAGTGGAGAGTAACGAAGATGATGAAAATGAGAAAGAAACAAGTTGTGAACGACTTGGAGCATTGATAGCAACATGTGATGAATACAAAGACTCCCCTGCTCTAGTTCTTGTCTTTGATAAAATTCTAGATGAGCCTCGAGTCAGAAGTTTTCTGTTAGACCCAGGGGTCATTTCAGGCAGATTATTTGGGATTTGTAAAGGATCAATATTGATGTCTGGCACTCTATTTCCACCAAAGATGTACGCTGATTTGCTAAGAATCCCTGATGATAGACCTTTGATAATCAAAGAGTATTCATCTCCATTCCTATCGGAGCGAAGACCTGTACTTATCGCACAGAATGCAACTTCTAGATATACTGAACGTGGATTTCAAAATACTGAAAACATTCGAAACCATATCGCAGCAGTCATTCGTAATACACCAGGACACGTCGCATTGTTCGCACAGAGTTATGCTATGCTTGAGCAAATTCTCGAAGATGACAACTGGATTCCGTGGGGCGTAAGAATTGAAAAAGAAAGAGCACGAATGTCAAAACGAGACGTTGGTGAGATGATTCAACGTCTATATCAACGTCGGAGAACCAAAGACCGAGTCCTAATTTGCGGGGCACTTTCGGGCAAGTTAGCAGAAGGTGTTGACTATCCTGAAAATATCCTTGACGCTGTTATCTGTGTAGGTCTCCCAGTTCCACCACCTAGTGCTAGACAAGATGCTCTCAGAGAATATTGTCAGGATAAATTTGGTAGAGATTTAGCAGGACGATATTCTAGTCATCAGCCAGCGGTGAACAGTTTACTACAAGCAATTGGTCGGCCTATCAGAAAGGCAGAAGATAGAGCATTGGTGGTAATTCTCGAAAAACGAGTTTTGCAGCGGCCCTACAAATTCTGTGTACCTGATTCCCTACAAGTAATGAAAACACCTGACTCGGAAAGGACTGCTCGGCTCACTAAAAGATTCTTTGAGCGATTTCCAGAACCTGCTATAGAAGTAATATGAGGCAATGGTTCATCCGAGACGAAGGGTTGGGAGAGGTGAGAATCATGTGGGAGAGAGTAGTCATCCATGGCCTTAAATCATCAGAAATGCCAGTGGAAATAGGACTTAGTAATGCCGGACTTGATGAAACTGCAGAGAATATGCATCAGAGATTTCTAACGGATTTACCTCACCTCAATGATGCGATGTTAGAGCATCAAGGAGTTTTGGCAGAGGCCTCTGGCATTGTAAGTAAATCCATGGAAAGTGCACGTCTATTCGGTTCATCTAGCGCTGTTATCGAAGAAATTGATCAGAATACTGCTCAACAAGGATTTGACCTTGACCTTCGTCAAGTCGATTTTGAAGGCCTATCTGTTAGTACTATGTTAGGGGATGGGGTGAATTTCGTTCGAATCATTGCGCCCGAAAGATTCGGAGGACTTATTCGGACTTACAAATTACCGCAAGGGATGAGTGTAGATTCAGCAATATTAGACGAAGGTATTCTCCAACTAAAATTCACATGATTAACTGGTAGATTCTAACAATTCAATCGAGTCCCTGTCTGGAATTTCCTGTAATTCATCAATCTCTTGTAGCACGGTTTGTAGAGCTAACTGAGCATTCTGACGGTGCCCTTCACCCAATCTGTGTGAAGAATACCTAGCCTCTTCGAAGATGCGGTCAAGCGCAATTAGTGCTTGCTCACTTATTGGCAGGGCCTTACGGATAGCCATCTCAAATTCTCGAACCGTCTCGAAGTCTCTACGGAGGAATCCTTGACGCATTAGAATTTGACATAGATTCTCGTAGCAATTGAAGATAGCCTCGCGAACTTCATCGCCGGCTGCAAGTAATTCAGCAGTGTAACTAAACAAGCCCTGCATTTCGTCTAAAGCAGCCTGCTTTCGACGACGCAAAGACACGGCCAGTCCGACAAGAGTACCAAGTATCAGAATTATTCCAATCGCTGTGGCAATCTGCCAGAATCCTATTTCTGAAGGAGGTTCAGCATAGGTCAGATTCACTCCGCCGTGTTCTGTTGAAAGCCAGAATCTGTCGGCAGGGTCAATCAATTGCGAATCCGTTTGGAAATATAGATCTAAATCCCCCCAATAACCTATATCATAGAAACCGGGTACTGGATCTTGCACCATGAATTCGTAATCCATGACTCCTATAGAATCAGTCAGTTTCACTGATTGGAATCTAACTGTCGAACCATTAGCAAGTATTGACACAATTGATATCCCCTCGACAGGCAATCCTGTATCGGTGGCAACCACTGTGACATTTCCAGCAATCACTCTTGTGTTTTCTCTAATTACATGCCCATCTGGATTGAAATCAAATCGCACAGGCACTCTGATGTTGACAATGTGATCCTTTGAGGCACCATTCAGATATCGGGATGCATCTGTTTGAACCTGCACTACGAGAGTCAATTCACCAGGAGGCATTGTTGATCGTGCTGGAGATTGTATGTCGAAATGGCCTGTAGCGGATTCCCATGTCACAACAGCAGGCTCTGCTACATCATTCCATAATAGCACGATATCTAAGTCTTCAATCACGTTTCCTTCGCCACCGACTTCAAGAACTCTTCCAACGAGCTTGATTTTCGCTACTTCATCGCTGCGAATGATAATATCCGTCTTCCATAGTATCTCAATTTCTATGTCTGCTCGTGCATATACAGTCATATTGTATTCAACCGGCAAATAGAGCGTTTGTCCTTCAAATGTGAATTTGATATCGTGGCCACCTCTAGGAATTAGATAGCCTAAGTCATGTTTGAAATCAAATGTCCCATCTGAATTAGTTGTCAAACGACTAATCTCTAGTCCATCAAGACTGACTATAATCTCCCTGCCCTCTAAACCCGGGGCACCAGTAGTATCAGAGTCATACAAACGTCCACTAAAGTTCCAAGAACCACCTCTCGTTACAGATACTGCATCTACCTGCATATCCAAAGAAGTATGATAGGCTATGGTCAGATTTGTATCAACTGAACCTGGGCGATAGTATCCCTGACCTGGGGCCGACACTGTGAGAGAGTGGAAGCCGACATCTAAGAAGTCGGAAATCACCCAAGTAAAGTTCCAATCACCATTTTCGTCAGAAGAAGTTATTCCAACCAAAGTACCATCGATGAATATCTCTAGAGTGTGGTTGGCAAGTCCGCCGTTAGGAAGATTGTCACGAACGGTTCCAGTCAACCTGAGTTGATCACCTACAGCAACAGTAGCAGGTGGATTGACTGTGATTATAGTTGGGCCGAATACAGTGAACACCGTTGTGGAATTTGAAGGAAGAATGAATTCTTCACCGTCATAATTAATTTTTACAATACGTGGACCGAGTGGCATATCTGGAGGTACTGGAATGTAGATGCTGAAGGTGCCATTAGAAGCCACTTGGACACCAGTTAGGAATTGATCGTTCATCGACACCTCAAGATATCTATCACCTAGAACTCTTCCAGCTCCATCTGTAAGCATTCCTTCAATCAATAGTAAATCATTACGGTCTACTTCACCAGGAGGTGTGGTCAAGACTACTTGAGATGTTTGAGTGACATTGTAACCAACAGTAACAGTTGATGGCAAATAATACTCAGGATTTAGTGAATCACCTTGGCCCATCGGATCTACCCATGTGAATCCTCCAAGGAATCTAGCAGTAACCGTGTGTGGGCCATAATCAGTATCAAGAGGTAAATTGTAGGTAACCGTCCAAATCCCCGTAGATGCATTAGAACGTGTGGAATATGCAGGACCTACATCGATACCATCGATATCAATGTGAATAACACCTCCTGTGTCTATTCCTTCTTCGTTTAGAACTAATCCATGTTCATCGAGTAGAGTTCCTGTGAAGGTAACTGATTCGCCAGCAATCATTGAACCTGAAATTTCGGTTACTGAAATCACAGTAGGGGCCAGTACAATTACTCGAGTCCAAGTTGAGTCTCCTATCAAACCAGTTGTTCCAGCTATTCCGGCGAACTCTATGGTGATTGTTAGAGGGCCTTGAAGGCGGTGTTCATCTACTGGAACCATGACATTTGCTAATCCATTAACATCAGTAGGGACACTTAGAAGGAATACGCCATCAACTAGTACATCTACATCTACACCATCAACTAGTTGGCCCGCATTGTCAATCAGTGAGATGTTTACGCTAATGGATTCTCCACGGGTAATTCTACGATCCGGATCCAAATCTGCAGGATCAATAATAGTCACCAAAGAATAACCTCTACTGTCAAATGTGCCATCACCAGAACTTGAACCATAGTAATTAACCGAAGGCGTGTATGTTGCTGTGATATTGTGCGTCCCTCTAGGGAAAGATAGTCCTAGAGTAACTATAGCATTCCATGAGCCGTTAGCTGAAACGCTACCACCCGATACTTGGAATCCATTTGTTTCACCATCTATATCAAAAGTCAGTGACGATGAAAGTGAGTTCCCACTTCTATCCATTATTCCAGAGCCATTACTAGAAAATAGAGTGCCACTAACATTGAATGAATCACCAGCAATCGGATTTTCAACCACAGAATCAACAGTCAAATTAGTAGGTGAACGGACAATAATTGTGTTAATTTGAAGAGAAGTGGAATGTAGGGTTGAACTGCCGTTGAACCATAATGTAACCGCCATTAATCCCAATGGATGCGTATGAGGAACATCGAATGTGAAATTGACCATTCCATCAGCAGAAGTTACATCCTCACTCAGCCAAGTATCGTGGAACTTTGCTGCAATCGTCATATCACCCAACCTCAAATCATTGTTACTGAATTCAGTCAGTCTTGCACCAAAGGTAATTTCTGAGCCTCTATCGACAATTGTATTGATGATTGGAGTTCTATCGGTAAAGCGTGTTACGCCCCTAACAAGAATAGAGGCATTTCCTGTACCTGTGAGATAAAATGGAGTGCTTTCATTCAATACACTAACAATCACCGTTTTGGTTCCACTTGAGACACCATCACCCAGAGGGTCTGTAGGTGTAGATACAGTAAATGAACCATTATTTGCAGTTACATGACTTTCAACAAGAACCTCACTGTCATCACCGAGGAAGAACACTGTCAAACCCATGGGCCCCGACACGGTTCTATTAACGTCGAATCCATCTAGAACACGGCCACTCATGGTGAATGACTGACCTGCCGTGACCTCCAGAGGGATTGAATCAATCAGAATAAGGCTATTGACTTGTACAGTTAAATTTGCAAAACTCTCATTTCCAAACCATCGTCCTGCATCCGTGATATTCAGAGTGTCAGTCAAATCATCAGGTGCATGAACTCTCAGATTGTAGAATCCAGGTTCAGTGTTAGATAGTATTGTGGGACTGAATCTAACAATACCGTCAGCATCTGTAACTCCTGTGTCAATGACTGCCTGATTGGGGCCGCCCCAATCTAGATAGAGATCCACGGATGCATCAGGAACTACAGAACCATCAGCAACATCTGTAATTGAAGCATTGATAATTAGAGTATTACCAGCAACCACAATCAACGTATCAGGTTCAGCTTCAACTACGAATTCACTTTCAATTCCTGTACCATGGCGTACCGCATCTGAGACGGTGAAATAGGGCCCTGGCAGAGTAGCATGTTCTGTGAAGTCTAGAAGTAGCCTTAGTGCATAAACCCCTGAAGGAATATCCGTAGGCATGACGAATGAAAGGTTGTATGCACCGGTTGTGGTGTTTATCCATCCATCCGCCAATCTGTGTACCACAGGGGGAGCGGGGCTACCATCAGGGGCAGGTGGTAAATCAGAAGGTGTTTCCATCTGTAATAGAATTGAAGAATTGTTTCCTGTGATTGGCGTGAGTAGAACCATGTCTTGAGCAAATCCAGAAACCCAGTTTGCACCTCCCAAGTGAGTCCAATTCAGACCCATGTTGACAGTCACATTGGCCCTTCCTTGAATTCTAATTGTGTCTTGAACTGAATTGGGTAGTAACCAAGTTGAACCGCTATAATTCATATCCCAAGAATAGTCTCCAGCTTCCATCTGCCATTGTGGCATCCAAGTCACAGTATATCTGCCAGAAGGCGGATTTGTAGTGTTCCAAACTTGAGTGCCATTGAAATTAACAGTGTATGTACCTGGGAATTCCGTTACTGAAGTACCAGTGTGATCAAACAATTGAACATCTACTGCTGCCTGATTACCTCTTGTTGTAGGTGCCAAAGTATACGCGAATTCTACGTAAGAGCGAATTCCATAAGTTGACGAGAAGGTTTCCTCATCTGCTGCAAATAATCCATCAGCATTGTAAGTAAATTTAACCTCCACTTCGCCAGAAGGAATCGTTACAATTGATTCGTTAAAGTCAAGGGAAAGAGAAAATTGACCAGGGACGCTAGTCCAATTTGAGGAATTAAGATTCCAAGTAGCTAAGGTTGTGTAAGGACCGTTTGTACCCGACCTTCTCATTTGGAAGGTCAACGTTCCATTCATCGGCTCGGGTGTAGGGCCTCTACTTTCTGCAGTACCATTGATGAAAACTAATTGATTAATATCCAAGATACTAGCATTCGAGTCAATTCCTTCTAAAGTCACGGTCAAATTTGGCGAAGGAGTGACATTAAAGTTGAAATCGTATGTATTAGGCCTTAGATGGTATTCAGGTATGGTGGCATTGTTAAGGTCGTCTTGATGCCAACCAAGGAAAGCGAGGGATGCGTTAATCAAACCTAGTGGTTCGACTTCAGAAATTGGTACGTTGAACTCGTAATACCCATTTGAACCAACATCAGCGATTAGATTCACAGAACCGTCTTGAACTGTTGTATAATTCAATAGAACTTGTAACGTATCAATCTGAGTTGGATCAATAAAGGGAGTATTCTCCAAAGAAAGAGTTCCAGTAACTGTAGTATTGACCCCCGCACCTAACATAGGCTCGTTAGCAGGTAGAGGGCTGCTTATCGATAAAACAGAATCGTCAGTGATATTGATTGTCCAAGGGAAGGTTATACCCTGAACTCCTACATAGCCGGATTTATGAGTCTGAATAACAAGAGAACCGAATCCAGGTTGGATAATCTGAGGAGATATACCATTGAAAGAGAAAAATCCTGAGGAGTTAGTAGTGGAAGAACCGACCAAATTATTTTCAATTGCGGAACTACCGGGTACGTTGGCGGTCTCATTAGATGGAACTAGATA
>DUIL01000138.1:2606-3324 GCA_013330385.1 Candidatus Thalassarchaeaceae archaeon | reverse complement strand
GAATAACAGTGAGCACTAACATGACTTTCATCGATTAAAACAACTGCAGCAAAACCTAGTGGGCTGAGAGTTCCATCAAATTGTTCGACATGTGAATGAACCTCTCGAATCCCTGCTTCATTTACCGCACGACGCATCAATTCGAGAATCCATTTTCCATCATTATCAGTTGGTGAAACATAGCCCGTGTAATCCAACAGAACGTGAATTCCAATCGCAGACATGCCACTCACAGTAGCATTCAACAGCCGTCCTGATTTCAAATTCACTCATTGAGCAACCAAGCAGAAAGACGGCGTAATCCTTCATGAATCACTTCTTCATCTGCCGCATATGAGATTCTGATGAACCCTTCACCACCGGCAATTAGGCTTGCCGGAATCAGTTGTACACCTGCCTCAAGAGCCCCATCAGCAAACTCAGTATCGCTCATACCAGTCTCAGTAATATCGACAAATGCATAGAAGGCCCCTTCGCAATCTCCAATTCTTAATCCAGGGAATACGGATAATCCATCAATCATAATTTGGCGCCGCTTTTGATACTCAGCATTGAACTCACCAACAGCATCATCGCAAGATAATGCCACCTTTGCGGCATTCATCAAGAAAGTGGGGATGTGTGAAGCGGAATTAGCCTGAGATTTGATTGCAGCCTTCACCGCTTCAGTAGGGCCAGTGAGGAAGCCAATTCTCATACCAGTCATTGCCCATGATTT
>DUIL01000138.1:1461-2219 GCA_013330385.1 Candidatus Thalassarchaeaceae archaeon | reverse complement strand
GGCGAAACATGTGGATAGTCCATCCAATTTAGTCGGGCATAAATTTCATCAGATACAATCCACAAATCATGTTCTACAGCGATATTGACAATTTCCTGTATTTCTTCAGGAGTGAAAACCGCTCCTGTTGGATTACACGGAGAGTTAATCAGAATCATCCGTGTTTTTTCAGTAATCGCGTTCCGAATTGCATCGAGGTCGGGGTGAAAATTATCTCGGCGTACAGGAACATGAACGGGAACGGCACCGATTAGTTCCAACATAGGTTCGTAACTCGCCCAAGAGGGCGCTAGCAAGATCGCTTCATCTCCAGGCATCGTGGTAATCATGAATGAGTAGAGCAAAGCCTGTTTTGCGCCCGGAGTAATTACTACATCTTCTGCCCTAGTTTTGATTCCATGATGTTTAGCCAAGTAATCAGCCACAGCTTGGCATAATTCCAGCGACCCCGGACCACGAGTATACTTTGTATTGCCAGCTTCCAAACCAGCTATCGCCGCCTCAATAATTTCAGGAGGTGTATCGAATCCCGGCTCACCTACAGTCAACCGAACAACCTCAGGTCCTGGTGGTTGTAAGTAGGGTGCGAAGCCAACACCCAGACCATCGTAGCGCGAAGCGATGCGCGGCATGTAACTAAGCGGGTGCAGACCGACCTTCAAGATATGCAAAATAACTTCAGATTTTAGATACCGAAATAGAATCTAATATTTTCATCTTCTTCCACGTCCGCCACCACTTGAACGGCCTCCGCCACC
>DUIL01000138.1:0-1089 GCA_013330385.1 Candidatus Thalassarchaeaceae archaeon | reverse complement strand
CGCCCTCCACCACTAGATCTGCTAGAGCCTCTGCTACTGGATCTTCTACTGCTAGAACTCCTTCGGCTACTATGGCCATTGATTCCAATTTCTGCCCCGCCTACTGTGATACTAAATCCCCCTCTTGAACGGCCACTACTACCTGACCCCATTCGTCCTGAAAAGAACGCTATGATTGGGAAAAGTAAACACGGAATAAATGCACATATGCAAGTGGTAGCGAAGAAATCCATGGGTTGCTCAATCGAAGCTTTTTCAGGTTTATCTGGATTCACAAAAACAGAGACATTCCCCCCAATTGGATAATCATTCTTGATTGAATCAATACAAGGAACATATAGGGCCAGACCATCATCCCAATACTCATCTTGAACTATCAAATCGCTATCTGATTGGTAAGTAACATTCTCAAATTCATACTCAATAACTAATTCTGCTAGACAATGATATTGAGTTTGTACAGCATCGTCGCCAATCCAATGATACATTTCTTGGCGCCAGAGAGTGCTTTTTTCCGCTCCGTGCTCGATGGTAAATATTTGATAATCAGCGGGATCTTCTGGATTATATTCTAGTGTCACTGTGTTATCAATTTGGTAGTAATCCTCAATCAATTCTAAACAATATCTTTCTGAAACTATAGAAGGCGAATAAGCCCAACCTTGGTATGCGGTTCCGTTTACTTCCCAAGTAAGGAATAGGTCCGCATAACATTCGTACTCATGATACCAATCAGTCCAGCAGTCACCATCTTCACAATATTCTTCAGACCATTCATGAAACTCTTCGAACCAACCAGTCCCACTACCTTCATCTCCTGTTATCGTTGCTTCGATTTCCACCCATTGAACATCTTCTGAACCCAAGATTGTTCCTTCGACCTCAACCCAATCTTGGCTGGCAAATAACCAAAAAAGAGGCAAGGAAATTACGATTATTAGTACAAAAACTAAGAAAATACCCCTAGCAAAACTAATATTTTTCATTCCTAAGAACCCAGAATCTTCTTGATTCTTGATTGAAGTGGCAGGTTTTTTTTCAGTTTTTGACTCCTCTGAAAAACCCCCATATTTTTCCTGTAGTTTCGCT
>DUIL01000147.1 GCA_013330385.1 Candidatus Thalassarchaeaceae archaeon | reverse complement strand
GAAATTGTTGAGCCGATGCACCATTATCTTCGAAATCAACAAACACCCTATCGAGGGGTTCTGTATGTTGGATTGATGATTGACGAAAATGGGGCGCCTAGTGTTGTGGAGTATAATGTCCGCTTCGGCGACCCAGAAACACAAGTCACAATTCCTCTGATTGAAAGCGACCTCGGTGTGTTATTACTTGCTACAGCTGAGGGTAATCTTTCTAGTATCAGTGTTGAATTCAGTAGTAAGTCCGCTGCCACAGTAGTCCTAGCATCAGAAGGATACCCTGCATCTTCTAAAGTTGGGCGTGAAATCAAAGGTGCTGATTCGTCAATTGAGGAGGGAGATATACTAGGACTTGTCCATCATGCAGGAACTCGAATTTCGGATGACGGAAGACTTATTTCAAGCGGAGGTAGAGTGCTTGCAACAACAGCAATAGCACCTGATTTGCGAACTGCAGTAGAAGCTTCTTATGCAGTTATGGAAGAGATTGAACTTCCGGGTTCTCACTATCGCTCAGACATTGGTCACAGGGCTTTGTGAACTAAGAAAATTCCTTGATAGCGCCACTACGTAGTAGTGAGACCACCGCGAACGGTTATAACAGGACTTCAGGTCGCCGCGCTGCTGAGCCTTTAGGCTGCACAAATGACGGTGAGAAATAATGTCGTATGAAAAAGGAAATGCGGAGGCCGATGCGAACTCAATGAAGAGTGTCGCAACAGCTCCTTTGGCACTTGCAGGACTGTTGGTCCTGTTCTTTGGAGTAACTGCCTTCGCTGACGATGTGATGATTGATATTGGAAAGTTAGTCGTCCTCCCCGTTGCAGCTGCTATTGCAGCTGCTTTGGGAAGGATTGGAACAATTGCAACACCTAACAAATCCCTTGTTTATTCACTCGCTTTCATCGCCGTGGCCATAGTCATGGATATTCTTTCATTGATTGAACCAATGGTAATAACGACCTTTGTTTTCATGGGTATTTCTACAATTACTTTGGTTCAAGCAAATAGGAATGAAGAAGCGACAATTCTCCTTTCGATAGTAGTTGGATTCCACCTTGCCGTATCTTATGCTGCAGGTATGCCTGAATTGACTCTCGCTGAAGATGCATCACTGCAAGGTCATCAGTTAATTGACATTCAGCGTGCTGGAATTGGTGCTAATTTCTTCGCATTTTGGGTTGCATCTGTTGTAATCGGAACTATTTTTGCAGTGTTCTTTCGTGGTACAATAGATAATCCCGGAAAGGGCTCATTATTCGCTTCAATTCCTTCTTCTAATTGGAATCCGGATCATTTGAGACAATTCATTGTAACTTCAGTGGTTTTACTAATCGTCAATCTAATTCCTTTGATTTGGCTTTCAGGAATAACCGAAGCCGATGTGTTCGAGTCGCATCACTATCTTGGTAGTGTTTGGGCTCTAGCTACTTCGATTATTGTCCTATTCGTTTCTTTCTGTAGAACTGAGCGATGGCATGTTATTGGTTCACTAGTGGCGGTAAATTGGTTAATCTACACAGTGGCGCATTTAGTTGAGATTGGAAACGATCTTCCATCAACAATAGGTTTTCTCAGCGCCAACGATACTGCCAGTACATGGACTTGGTTTGGACTTACTTTCTGGCTTAATGTAGGGGCTGCATTGGTAGCATCTAGAGGGTACTTCGGCGACATATCTCCTCGTCGCGAACCAAGTGCATTTCGCCTTTGGTGGCAGACTAATAGTTACTCGATTCTCGTTGGCTCAGCGCTAGTAGTCGCTTTTGTAGTCCGTACTGGATGGAATGTACTTCCTTCGATGAATGCCAACATCACAGGACTTTGGGACATGACTGGAGGTTCAGATCCTTGGTACATGAAGCGAGTGGTTGACTATATCGTTGCAGAACGAGCCCACTTCATATTTGATGCAGACAGGGCTTACCCAGTTGGTGGAATAAATCCAAGACCACCTCTATTCTCTTGGTGCCTTGCACTCGGCGGCATTGCTCTTGAGTGGTTAACTGGAACTCCTGCTGATGAGACTGTTTGGTGGTCCGTAGCAGCATTACCTGCTGTTTTTGGAGCTCTAATCATCCTTCCAATTTCTGGAATTGCAAACCGATTACACAGTGCTCAGGCAGGAATTATTGCTGCATGGTTGATGGCACTCATGCCCGGTCACATTAGTCATTCCACTTTTGGGCTTGCCGATCACGACTCTTTTGCACTCTTATTCCTGACTCTAGCATTCTATTTCTGGGTGAAGGCTGTAGAACATATTAGCAGCGAGAAACTTTTCCTTAATCCTAGTACCAACCCTCTGTATTTGGTTGCGGGGATTCGGGAGATGTGGCGGCGTAATCCAACTGTGATGGCAAACGCTACATTAGCAGGTATAAGCTTCTCAACAGTCGCATTGGGGTGGAAAGGATTCGTCTATGGTCCTGGAATACTTTTCCTAGCATTCGCGGTTCAAGTACTCATCAACCTGTTCCGCCGCCGGGATAGTCTTCCTTTGACAGCAGCATCTTTACAGATGATTCTAACAACCTTCATCATTCCACTACCATTTTACATCTGGCCTGGAATGAACTTGCTTTTAGCACCTAGTGGATTCCAGCCAATGTTCTACATCGTAGGATTCACTTTTGCTCTAGGATGGGTCGCTTGTTCTTTCCGAGACAAGCCTTGGTTGCTGGTTCTAGGTAGTGGTGCAGTTCTTTTCGGAGCTATTCTTTCACTACTATGGATTCTGCAAGAGGCAGAAATTTATGATGGATGGGACATTCTATTCACTGGTGGATTTTACTTCTCTAAGAACAAGATCTTTGGAACCATTGGTGAGGCCCAAGCACCGAGTAGAGGTGTGTTATTTGCATCATATGGGCCAATCGTTGCCCTAATTGCAGTAGGTTACTCATTCGTACTTCTTTGGCGAGGTGCTAAAGACGAGCGCCAAGACAAATCACTTCTCGGCCTTTGGGTTCTAATTGCCACATACATGGCTTGGACTGCTGGTCGATTCATCTTCAACGCCACGCCAGCCATTGCAGTAGCTGGTGCTGTTGGAATTGCAGCTTTATGGAAAGGTGCTGACTTCTCTGGTTTCATAAAGGAATGGAGAAGGTCCGGTATAGGGACTCCTCGTACCCGATTTAGTTCTGTAAGAGTGGCTAGTAGGAGACGCCCAATGATTCCTGTATTACTTCTTGTATTCATGTTAGTTGCATCTCAACACATCACATATGGTATAGATTCGGGTATTCCTAGAGGAGAACCTGCATCGGGTGACGTTGATCAAACAATTTATGACATAACACCTGATATCCTTAGATTCGAGGTATTGGGACTTTCTTTGCTTGATGACACAAGTTACAACCCCTCCTCTACTTGTGGTAGTGGTTGCTGGTACATGGGAACCTTTGGACCAGGATTTAATGGAGGTGGATGGAATATGGCTTATGAATGGCTTTCAGAGCAAGATTCTGACACATCCTTTGGTAACAAACCGGCTTTCGTCTCTTGGTGGGACTATGGATTCCAAGCACTTGAATCAGGAAGTCACCCAACAGTTGCTGATAACTTCCAATCTGGAATTCCACAAAGTGGTGCTATGCTGCTTTCATCCGGTGAAGAGCACACACTTGCATTGTTCATCTCAACCCTTGCGCAAGGAGATAAGCAATACGAATCCGATTCTGACTTTACTCAAGATTTCAAGGACGCCATGGATCGTCACATGACGCATCCTCAACAAATCGAATTCACAAGTATCATGGCACTTGGCTCAGGTCAAAGCCAATTTGTTTTGGATCGTTCACTAGCACTTGTTGCTGAAGATGGCGGGGTAGAATTGTTATCTGGCTCTAAACTTGATTCAAATGGCCTCCCTATGGAAAAAGCATGGTATGTTCATCAGGATGGCGAACAGGTAGGGAATTCCACCCTCGATGCCTCTGTTGCAAGTGCATTATTCAATCAAACACGTTCTAATTCTCAGAATTATGATGATAAGATATCTCACTACATTATGGGTGATTATCGATATACTAAGGATTTAATCGACGACTTCGATGATGTGTCTACAAATCTTCATCGAGTAAATTCTAAACTTGGTTTGGCGCGTGCTTTCCTAACGACTGCTTTCACTACTGATGAATTAGTCGATTTTTACCACGATCTATCTACTTCTGTCGAGTATGAGGTTCAGGATTATGAGTCTTCAATCGGTCAAACCATAACTCGTAACAATGAAATCCGATACTTTGCTATTGACGACCGTCTATATCCATTAGGTGGCAGATATTATGAGGATTCTAGTTACCATCGTGGTCAAACTACTGGTATTTTCTATGCACCTACGACTCTCTCTGGACTAGATCCAGATAATTACATCGACTCAGTATATTGGGCCCAGAGAGCTGGCCAAACTCCACAACCATATTCTGCGGCTGAGTACGAGGAAGCATACCTTAACGACGTAGTCGCGCAACAATCTGGAGCGATGACTGATCCCTCAATGATGATAAATCTGGTCGATATTCAGTATGTCCAGACCGAGGATTTCTTTGAGACAATGGTTGCTAGAATATATGTTGGATATGGCACTAGTTCCCTTGGACTATCTGGAGATCCGGCTCAGCCTGGACCTACTTGGGCTATTTCGGGAACTCCTAATTCCTATCTTGAGAATGCGTTCCCTCTACCTGGTGCTATGATGAACCATTTCGTCATCGCTAATTGGTACAATGATGGAACAGATTCACCAGATTCTGATAACAATAGCGTCCCGGATATTTTCGATGGAGGATATGCTGCCATAGGTCGTGCTAATACTAATGTTAAGATTGTGAAGTACTACAGTGGTGCCACAATAGAAGGCACTGTTGAGGTGGATGGGCTTGGACCTGTCCCCAATGCTCGAATACTTATCGAAAGAGATGCATTTAGTGGTGAAGAAGTTGCAGACGAGAACGGAGACGTTATCGATCGCGATCAGCGAACATACTGGATCCCTATTGGAACTACTGATGCTGACGAGAATGGTCACTATTCATTTACAGCGCCAGCCGGTCGAATTCGAGTTAGCGCATTCTTCGGAGAACCTGACATTGAAGGAGCCCGTATCCAATTATCCAGTGGAGTTGGAGGAATGCTCCAAGATATAGCCACAGAATCTTATTCAACGGAGAGAAATGTCAATCTCATAACTGGTATTCTAGGAAATGTTTCAGGTTCACAGTGGTTATCTGAGACAATCGTCAATATTTCTGCAGAAGATGGACACAGTAATGGGGCAGCCCATGTGATGGCTGACATTAGTGTAGCACCGTCATTTGCAACAGGTCGTCTTTCATGGAACGGCGATGAAAAATTCGATGATAATGCTATTACAAATGCAGTTGTTGAACTAACACCTTCTTGGGACGCAATATCTCTAGATCCAATCACTCTTGAAACCTCAACTGGTTCAGTATCTGGTGCCAACTTATCATTCCAAGGAATTGGAGAAGTCACCTTTACCGGTGCAGGTCAAGTAATATCAACAGGGATTG
>DUIL01000117.1 GCA_013330385.1 Candidatus Thalassarchaeaceae archaeon | reverse complement strand
TTCATCGATGAAGATGATTGCAGGTGCATTGGCTGTTGCTTCGTCAAATATCTCACGTAACTGCTTCTCACTCTCTCCGTAATACTTTGAGATTATCTCAGGGCCATTAATTGATGTGAAATGTGCGTTTGTTTCGCTGGCAACGGCTTTTGCAATCAATGTTTTTCCAGTTCCAGGTGGGCCATGGAGTAATACACCACGAGGTGGATCAATTCCTAATCTACGGAAGAGAACTGGATGTTTGAGCGGAAGCTCAATCATTTCTCTAACCTTCTGTAACTGTTCTCCAATACCTCCAATATCCTCGTAGGTTATACCGGATACTTCGGAAGCATCTGCTTCATCTACAACTTCCTCCTTGATGATAATCTCTGTATCGGGAAGAACCTGTACGATTCCCTTTGGTTGAGTCTGGACAATCTGGAAAGGCAGAGCCTCAGCGAAGAGAGTCATACCTGGAATAAAGATTCTATCACCTGCTACAACGGGTCTCTTGTTTAGACCACGGCGAGCGAATCCCTCAATTCCGGGCCCAAAGCGCACCTTCTGCTGCTTTGCCATTACTGGGCTAAGAACAAGACGTGTGCATGGTTGAGTCTCAACCTTGCGAATTACTACGCGATCACCTAGAGATACGCTTGCATTTTTACGAATTATTCCATCAATTCGAATCACACCGAGGTTTGCGTCTTCTGGACGGCACCGCCAAACAATTGCAGCGGTCGAACGCTCTCCCTCAATCTCGACAATATCGCCGGGTTTCAGATTCAACTCATTGTCAAATGGTACTCGAGCCCTACCATGACCTACATCACTAGGGATTGCCTTGGCAACCCTAAGTTTCAGTTCTTTATCCGAATCGTCTGACATTTCGGCCCTCCGTGCAACCTCTTGTCGTCAAGGGAGGTAGTTAAACCCGTCAATTCCGCATTGTCAAATCAACTCATTTGGTTATCAGAATCATGAGGTGCGATGCGGTGGTTTCTTGGCGGAATCAAGTTTCGCGCGCATTATGACCCACGCACTCGAGACTGGATTCGAGATAATGGATGCCAATAATCCGAATGATTCGCCAAAGATTCGCGGTTACAACATCATCAATGGACAATTGAAATTGGCTAGTGATGGTGCGACTTTTGAGAGTGTAAACCCGGCTTGGTTAGATGATTGTCTGGGCGAATTCCCCCTCTCCACTAAGGATGATGTTCACGAAGCACTTGCTGCTGCCAGATCTGCATTCTCTAGTTGGTCAGCAACTCCTGCACCCACCCGTGGGCAAATCATAGGCAACATGGGAAGGTTATTGATGCAATACAAAGACGATATCGTTCGTGTGGAAACTCGCGAAATAGGTAAGACTCTGAAAGAATCTGCAGGTTCAGTCCAAGAAGCAATTGACACTTGTCTTTTCTTCCAATCTGAGGGGCGTCGACTATACGGACAAACCGTCAACTCCGAACTTCCCGACAAGGAGCTATTCACCTACCGTCGGCCACTCGGAGTCTGTGGAATAATCAACGCCTGCAACTTTCCTGCCGCTGTTCCATTCTGGAAGATGATACCTGCCATCATGTGTGGAAACACCTGTGTCTGGAAGTCACCTCAGGATGCACCCCTTCTCTCATTCATGCTCACACGCATAATGCATGAGGCGGGACTACCTGATGGTGTCATCAACCTCGTTCACGGTAAGGGCAGCGGTGCTGGTCAACATCTCGTCGACGCTGTTGACGAAGGTTTGTTGAACAAGATTAGTTTCACTGGCAGCACTGCAGTTGGAAAGATGATAGGAGAGGTCTGTGGACGTAACCTAGTTAGCGCATCTTTGGAATTGGGTGGAAAGAACCCCCTAGTCATTATGCCCAGCGCAAACATGGAAAATGCCATCGAAGGAGCTTACTGGGCTGGATTTGGAACTGCTGGTCAACGCTGTACAAGTTTAGGTAATCTGATTATTCACGAAGACATCTATGACGAATTTGTTGAGAAATTGATGGCGAAGGTTAAGTCGACCACAATTGGTGATTCAATGCGCCATAAAGACGTCCTTTATGGACCAATGTTGTCTGAGAAGTACGCTGGAGATTTCCTGAAAGGATTGGAAATGTGTGAGGCTAGTGGAGCAAAGAAAATCTGGGGCAAAGGAAGAATTACCAATGACAACAAACCTGAGAATTTCATAGGCGATGCTAGTGAAGGAGTCTACATGTGGCCACATGTCTATGCTGATGTTACAGAGGATATGGAATGCTTCCACGAGGAAATATTTGGACCTGCAATCACTATAGTGAAAGCCAAAGATTTCAATCACGCTCTTCACTTGGCTAATGCTTCACCATACGGTCTTTCCTCAGCCATATACACAAACGATCGGCTCGAGGCCTACCGATACAAGACTGGAATCAAGGCTGGAATGACGGGAATAAACAACTCGACAACTGGAGCCGAAGCGCACCTACCATTCGGTGGAGTCAAAGGCAGTGGCAATGGGACCCGTGAATCTGGGATTTGGGTTATCGAGGCTTACTCATATTGGCATGCTGTCAACGATGAATTATCTGGTAAGTTGCAACTCGCTCAGATGGACGTTGAAGAAATAGAGATGGAAGAAGCGGAAGCGGATTACTCAGGCCTTGCTTGATTGGTGCGCTGATTAGCATTACAAGTAAGGTTCTCCACATTGTGTGCAAGGCAGACCGGGCAGCCATGCCCCGGGCATGTATCCACAATTCGGGCAAATCGATGTTTCAATATCTCCGCCACCAAGCCCAACCATAATCTTCAATTCCCATATATTATCCTCATTATTGAACCCATGTGCTAAATCTATTCTGAACTTTTAGAATACAATTGCTTATGGATAAGAGACAATGCGCATCACATGTAGGTGCGAATAGAATGGGCAGGACGATGAGGCTCCCCTTGAAAAAAGGCTTCGGAGCCACTGACAGAGTCGATCAATGGTGGAAAGGTCCGACCGCTATGGCTGCCTATCTTGGATTCATGATTGCTTACGCTACATGGCGAGGATTCATGGAGGCCGACTTCTGGATTTTCGAAGACTTTGGGAGAAGTGCTGGTCAATCTACCATGGCGATAGAGTCCAATGGCAGCCATGTTCTGAGCCCCCTCTTCAGTCCTCTGGTTATTCCAGGTAGTGGGACTTTTGGAGGACCTATACCTGAGTTCCTGTGGTGGATGAGTCCTGCAATGTTCATTCTGATTTTTCCAGCGGGTTTTCGTGCTACTTGCTACTATTATCGAAAGGCATACTATCGATCATTTATGCAACAACCAACTGGTTGTGCAGTTTCCAAGCCGTGGAATGAATACTCAGGAGAAACTGGGCTGCTCCTAGTTCAAAATCTACATCGATATTTCATGTATGTAATGTTGGCATATCTGCCAATCCTATCCTTCGATGTGTGGATGTCTGTTAATTTCCACGAAGGGGGAGTTCATGCCTACGGAGTTACTGTGGGTAGTCTAATTCTATTCGTGAATGTGATTATGCTAACTGGCTACACCTTTGGCTGCCATGCTTTCAGACACATTGTTGGAGGGAACTCTAGTGATTGGACTAGCACTGCTATAAATCGGTTAAAGTATAGACTATGGAAATTGTCAACCAAATTCAATGAGCAACACAAAGACTGGGCTCTCTATTCTCTATTCTGGGTTATGTTTGCTGACTTCTATGTCTATGCATGTACTGATTCATTCTTTGGATGGTCTGATATTGTAATTTGGGGAGGTTTATGAGATGACTGAGGATTATACTGTTCACGAACATGACGTTGTCATAATAGGAGCTGGTGGAGCTGGGTTAAGAGCAGCCATAGAAGCCAGCCAGAACGGTGCAAGTGTTGCAATGATATGCAAATCAATGCTGGGTAAGGCACATACTGTAATGGCAGAAGGTGGAGCTGCTGCGGCTTTAGGAAATAAGGATCCACGTGATAATTGGCAAACTCATTTCCGCGATACGATGAAGGGTGGCAAATATCTGAATGATTGGCGAATGGCAAAAATTCATGCTCAACAATCCCCAGACCGCATTCGAGAATTGGAAACTTGGGGAGCTGTTTTCGACAGAACTCCTGATGGTCTAACTAACCAACGAAACTTTGGTGGTCACACATATCCAAGATTGGCTCATATTGGTGATGCAACTGGCCTAGAATTAATTCGCACTTTGCAAGAAAAAGGAGTTCATATGGGGATGGATGTTTTCATGGAATTCACCGTTCGTCGACTTTTCACATCCAATGGCAAAGTTACAGGATGCTTTGCCTATGACAGAAATAATGGAACTCTGCATGTATTCAAGGCCAAAACAATCGTATTAGCAACCGGAGGAATAACTCGGTGTTGGGCTGTTTGTTCAGGCTCTTGGGAATATACAGGAGAAGGGCATGCACTAGCATATTGGGCAGGAGCCGAAATAGGAGACATGGAATTTGTTCAATTCCACCCAACAGGGATGATTTGGCCCCCATCTGTCAAGGGAATACTTGTTACAGAGGGTGTTAGGGGTGAAGGTGGAATGCTAACAAACGCTGAAGATGAGCGATTTATGTTCAATTATATCCCAGAAATGTACAAAGATGAATTTGCAGATACGGAGAAGGAGGCACTTGA